>JAGOVZ010000131.1 GCA_018060485.1 Ottowia sp.
TCCAGGGCGTGATGAACACCTTTGTCGTGTTTGCCAGCCGCATGATCGGCTCGCTGGTCGATGGCGCCATGCGCCGTGGCGAAAATTCTGGCCCCGGCATCGGCTACTACGTGACCACCGTGGTGCTCGACATCCTATTCGGCTTTCTGGCCGGCATCATCGTCGCCTGGTTCTCGCGCCAGCGCGAGTTCCGCGCCGACCGCGGCTCGGCCCAACTCATGGGCAACCCGCGCAACATGATCAACGCCCTGGCGCGCCTGGGCGGCATGCACGCCGAGGGGCAGCAAATGCCCAAGCACCTGCAAACCATGGCCATCGTCGGCAGCATCGGCAAGCTGTTCGCCACCCACCCGCCGATGGAAGAGCGCATTGCGGCGCTGAAGGCCTATCAGGGCTGAGCGCAGGCCCGCAGACACGAACAGCCGCCTTCGGGCGGCTTTTTCGTGGGTGCTTTGTAAGGAAGTTACTTCTGTATTGATAGCTATCAGCGCCCATCAGTCAAGCGCTGGGGCCGAAAAAGACTTCCTATCTCGGCGACCTTTGGAGTCAGCTGGGCACAGTGGCGCATGTTGAGTGATGTCACGCCGTTCTTCTCAGGGTTTGGTGGCGCGTCTCAGAGTCCGGCCATCGCGCAGGCATTTGCCCATGCCGCGCTCGATCCGGCCGGTGCCTGCAAGCAGCCCGCGGCTGGCGTGGTGGATCTTGCGGTCAGCCTGACCGGCCCCGCCAGCCTGACGCCCGGCACACCCGCAAACTACTTGCTGCGGGTGGCCAACCCCGGCGTGGTGGCGAGCACCGCGATCACGGTGACCCTCACATTGCCGACGGGTGTGACCGCGACCGGTACTCCGCCTGTTGGCTGCACCTTCAGTTCCGCAAACACCATCGTGACGTGTCAGTTGCCCGACCGGTCAGTTGCCCGGAGCTCCAACTTAACGATCCAGCTGGTGGCCGCAGGCGGTGCGGGGGGCAACGCCCAGCCGTCGGTGCCGGCCCAGACCGGCGAAGTCAACACGGCCAACAACAATGCGGCTTTGGCGATCGCCATTGGCGCCGCGCCGCCGTCACCGACCGCCGTGCCAACGCTGGATGTCTGGGCGCTGTTTGCGCTGGGCGGCTTGCTGCCGCTGGTGGCTGCGCGCCGCCGTCGCCAAAACTGAAGCCAAACCTCCATCCGTGGCGGGGCTCGTGGGCAGCGCCTGCGAGCCTTAGCCCTGCAGCACACTCAGCGCCACCGCTTCGCCGACCTTGATGCCGTCGATGCCGGCCGACAGAATGCCGCCGGCGTAGCCCGCGCCTTCGCCGGCCGGGTACAGGCCGCGCACGTTCAGGCTTTGCAAATCGTCGCCACGACGGATGTGAACGGGCGACGAGGTGCGCGTCTCGACCCCCGTCATCACCGCATCGGCCATGTCGTAGCCCTTGATCTTGCGGCCGAACACCGGCAGCGCCTCGCTCATGGCGGCGGTGGCGAAGGCGGGCAGGGCGGCGTGCAGATCGGTCCAGTGCACGCCGGGCTTGTATGAGGGCTCGACGGCGCCCGGCGCTGCGCTCGGCCGCTGCGCCAGAAAGTCGCCCACGCGCTGCGCCGGAGCGTGGTAGCTGGCGCCGCCCAGCTGGTACGCGCCGCTTTCCAGCTGGCGCTGAAGCACGATGCCGGCCAGCGGGTGCGTCTGGTCGGCGGGCAGCACATCGGCGCCAAACGATTCGCCCAGCGCCTCGACGAACGCCGCCGCATCGCGCGGAAAGTCGCTCGGCTCGATGCCCACCACCAGGCCCGCATTGGCGTTGCGTTCGTTGCGGCTGTACTGGCTCATACCGTTGGTCACCACGCGGCCCGGCTCGCTGGTGGCCGCGACCACCGTGCCGCCGGGGCACATGCAAAAGCTGTAGACGGCGCGGCCGTTCGATGCGTGGTGCACCAGCTTGTAATCGGCCGCGCCCAGCAGCGGGTGGCCGGCGTGGCGGCCCCAGCGCGCGCGGTCGATCACGCCTTGCGGGTGCTCGATGCGCACCCCAATCGAGAACGGCTTGGCCACCATGTCGACGCCGCGCCGGTACAGCGCCTCGAAGGTGTCGCGCGACGAGTGGCCGAGCGCCAGCACGGCGTGGCGCGTGGGCAGCTGGTAGTGTTCGCCGTTTTGAAGGTTTTCGACCGCCAGTGCTTGCAGGACAAGCGCGGGCAGCTCATCTTTAAATAGCAAATCGACCACACGCTGCTGAAAGCGAATTTCGCCGCCCAGCCGCACGATCTCGGCCCGCAGGTTCTCCACCACCTTCACCAGCTTGAAGGTGCCGACGTGCGGGTGGGCGACGTACAGGATTTCTTCCGGCGCGCCTGCGGCGACGAATTCCTGCATCACCTTGCGCCCCAGATGGCGCGGGTCGCGCACCTGGCTGTAGAGCTTGCCGTCGCTGAACAATCCCGCGCCGCCTTCGCCGAACTGCACGTTGCTTTCAGGATTCAGCTCGCCGCGCCGCCACAGGCCCCAGGTGTCCTGCGTGCGCTCGCGCACCGGCTTGCCGCGCTCCAGCACGATGGGTTTCAAGCCCATCTGCGCCAGCACCAGCGCGGCAAAGATGCCGCAGGGGCCGAAGCCGATGACGACCGGGCGCTCGCCCGACCAATCGGCCGGCGCGGTGACGGGCGGCTGCCAGGCCATGTCGGGCGTGGGCTGCACGTGCGGGTCGGCGTCGAAGCGCGTGAGCAGCGGGCTTTCGGCGGCCGGGTCGGCCAGTTCGACATCGACGATGTACACCGCCAGCAGATCGGCCTTGCGGGCGTCAAAGCTGCGCTTGAAGACGCTGAGGCCTGCGATGGCGGATTCAGGCAGTTGCAGCTTGTGCGCCGCGGCGGCGCGCAAGGCGGCGTCTGGCGCGTCGGCCTGCGCGAGTGGCAGGCGGAGTTCGGACAGGCGGATCATGGTCGGCGGTCTTGTGGCGATCAAGCAGCAGCCGCCGATGGTAGCGCCGCGCGACTGGCCGCGCCTCCCGCTCAGCCGATCGACTCAACGCCCCTCGAGCGCATCCACCATCGGCTTGATGCGCTCATCGCCCACGGCGGCGCGCATCTTGGGCAGCAGGGCCACCAGGCCCTCGAAGCCCTGCGCCGATTCAACCGCCAGGTTGAGGCGGAATCCACGCAAGCCCAGCTTGGCCGTGATCTGCGTCGCCAGCGGATAGGCCTTCTGGTAGCGGCGCATGCGCTCCTCGGGCGTGTTGGGCGCCACCGGCAGCTCCATGTCGGCGTAGTGCGCGGCCAGCGTGCTGGAGGCGAAGTCGGTTTGCGGGGCGTCCTGCGGTGGCCGGGCGGCTTCGGGTTTGCTGTCGGGCGCCGCCTGCAAGAGGCCTTGGCTGACCAGCGTATCGATGTCGGCCTTGCTGACGCCGAGCGCGCCAGTGGCGGCTAAGACGGCCCCGGCCGACCGAATGCCGTCGAACAGGATCAGCGCCGACCGCTGACCGCGGCTCAATGCCACGGCGTGCCGATCCTTCAAAGCCGTCAGACCGAGTTCGGTCTTGATGTACGTCATGAAAGCGCAGGCAGACGAAGATTAAAGAATTCGTTAATTGCCGCACGATCGGCGCCGGCGATCAATAGGGGCTGACCCTGAGCCGGCGCTGTAATGAGAAATAGTTGCGCTTCCAGCGGCGCCCGGGCCGGCGCGGGGTGGAAGAGGCGGGATGCCAGCAGCGCTGCGCGCCGCCATCGCCTCAAGCCGGCAAATACCCTTCCACCGACAGATACCGCTCGCCCGTGTCGTAGTTAAAGCACAAGATGCGGCTGCCCGCAGGCAGCTCGGGCAGCTTTTGCGCCACCGCCGCCAGCGCGGCGCCGGAGCTGATGCCGACCAGGATGCCTTCCTCGCGCGCGCTGCGGCGGCCGTATTCGCGCGCCGCCTCGGCCTCGACCTGGATCACGCCGTCGAGCAGCCCGGTGTCCAGGTTTTTCGGGATGAAGCCGGCGCCCAGCCCCTGAATCGGGTGCGGACCCGGCGCGCCGCCGCTGATGACGGCCGATTGCGTCGGCTCGACGGCAAACACCTTCAGATTCGGCCACTTGGCCTTCAGCGCGCGGCCGCAGGCGGTGATGTGGCCGCCGGTGCCGACGCCGGAGATCAGCACGTCCAGCCCATCGGGGAAGTCGGCCGCGATCTCGGCCGCCGTGGCCTCGTGCGCGGCGATGTTGGCCGGGTTCTCGAACTGCTGCGGAATCCATGCGCCGGGCGTGGCCGCGGCAATCTCCTCGGCGCGGGCGATGGCGCCCTTCATGCCTTTTTCCTTCGGCGTCAGGTCGAACGAAGCGCCGTAGGCCAGCATCAGGCGGCGGCGCTCCACGCTCATGCTGTCGGGCATCACCAGAATCAACTTGTAGCCCTTGACGGCCGCCACCATGGCCAGGCCGACGCCGGTGTTGCCGCTGGTCGGCTCGACGATGGTGCCGCCGGGTTGGAGCTTGCCGGACTTCTCGGCGTCCTCGATCATGCCCAGCGCGATGCGGTCCTTGATGGAGCCGCCCGGGTTGGCGCGCTCGCACTTGACCCACACGTTGGCGTCGGGCCCGAAGATGCGCTGGATGCGCACGTGCGGCGTGCGGCCGATGGTCTCGAGAATGGTGTTGGCTTTCATGCGCGTCTCCGCTCGGTTGGAATGTGAAGCATTCTGGCGCAAGCGTTCGACATCAACGCGCATATGGATATGCGCCGATAATCGCCCGCGTGAAGCCCGCCAGACCGCCGCTGGTGCAAGTTGGGAAACCACGCACTGGAGGAACGTCCGGACTGCACAGGGCAGCGCAGGAGCTAACGGCTCTCCACCGTGAGGTGAGGATCAGAGCAACAGAGACGAGCCTATTAAGTTAGGGTGAAACGGGCAATCTCTGCGCGCAGCAACACCAAGTAGGCCAGCGTTGACTTGACCCGAGGAGCTGGCGGGTAGGTGGCACCGAGCCGGGTGGGCGACCCCCGGCCCAGATTGATGGCGGTCACGTTGTGGGCCTCGCAAGAGGCTCCCGACGCACAGAATCCGGCGTATCGGCGGGCTTCACATTTTTTCTTGCGGCAGCGGCGTGCCGAAGGGTCTGTTCACGGCAGTTCCTGCACGTCGCCCAAATCGCGCGGTCGGCCGGTGCTCAATTTGTTGGTCTTCAAGTCTTCGAGACCGATGAAATGCAGGATCAGACCGTCCCACTGTGTTGTGTCGCGGCGCGGCCATGCTGCGCTGAAATCGACACCGTCGATGTCGGTCATCAAGTCGATCCGAAACGGCGGGTAGCCCAGCTGCACAACCTGCTGTGGCCCCTCAAAGTCGGCCGGACTCAAGCCCAGGCTGCCAAAGCCGAAGTCGCCAAGCGCTTGCATGAGTCGCGCCGCGTTGCCGGCGTCGCGTCGCACCCAGACATCCAGATCGCCGGTATGGCGTGGATGACCGTGCCAAGCCACCGCATAGCCGCCGACGATCAGATAGTCAACGGCGCGGGCGTTCAAGCACGCGACAAACTCTTTGAAGTCCTTGGACAGCATCGGGGCGAGCAGTCAGCCATTGCTGGCGCAGCAATTCGACGGCGGCCAGGCGCTCGTGCGGTGTGCGGCTCAGCCAGAAATCCCGGTCGGGCGGCTGCTGATGCAGCGGGACACGCCGGACGACTTTTTCCATCAGGGCATCTTACCGCGCGCATCATGAGGCCGTTGGCGATTCGTGGCGTGCAAATCTGATTTTCGCTGCCAAATTTTTTGGGTAAAATCGGCCTCTGGCGCTTTTAAATAAAGGGCGAGCAGCTATGAAAACAGTAGTTTTCTCTGGCTGCAGCCGAGCGCCTGTCCCGTCTTCAGCCGCTCCGCGCGGCCCTCGGTATCAGGATGCGTGCTGAACCAATCGGCTTGGCGCTGACGCGCGGCGGCTTCCGGCTTTTCAGTCGGTGCGCTGGCGCCATCGGACTTGCCGCGCTGCCGCATCTTGTCTTCCATCTGGCGTTCCACCCCCAGCAGCAGATCGGCCATCGGCGCCGTGGGCAGACCGGCTTTTTTCATCATGGCGACGGCGTAGCAGTCGGATTCGGTCTCGTGGCTGCGCTGGTACGACAGGCCGGTGAGCAGCGAGGCGCCGGTGGAGACGAGGCTGGACACATCGCCCAGCGCCAGCCCCAGGCCGATGTTGAGCACGCCTTGCTCGACCACCATGCGCGTGGTGTGGCGGTGTTCGACGTGGCCGATTTCGTGCGCCAGCACGCCGAGCAGCGCGGTATCGCCGGTGTTGGGGATGGTGCGCGCCTGCTCGACCATGGCGTCGGTCATGACGATGGTGCCGCCGGGCAGCGCAAACGCGTTGGGGCCCATGCCGGAGCGGAATTCGAGCTTGAACGGCGGCCGGTAGCCGCGATAACGCTGCAGGTCGGGCCCGATCAGCGCCACCAGCTTGTCGAAGCCGGCGCGCAGCTCGGCCTGGCGCGCGGGGGGCAGCTTGCTGGGCTTGACGTAGTCGGCATCGATTTGCTTCATCGCCTGCTCGGTCAGCGCCAGCTCCCACGCCAGCGGCACGTGGCGCGTGATCTGCGTGGCGGCCCAGGGCGTACCCCAGCGGTAGAAGGCCCACACGCCGGCGCCGGCGATCAGCAGCACGGCCAGCAGCACGCTCCAGCGGGTCTGCATGCGCTCGGCGAGCGAGCTGCGGTGGCCGGCCTGCCCCAGCGCCGCCTGCCAGCCGGCCACGTCGTCAATCTGCAGGCTGCCGTGCGCGCCCAGATCGACCGCCACGCGCGGCGGCGCGCGACCAGCCGACCAGCGCTCGGGCCAGCCGACCTGCTTGTGGGCGAGGTCGAGGGTTTCGCCCGCGCCGTCCTGCGCGCGCAACTGCAGGCGCGTGCCATTGGGCGACGCCACCAGCCGCACTTGCGCCGGCCGTGCACGCGAGCTGCGGCCGTCGAACCACTGGGCGGAGAGCTGGGCGGGCGGCTGGGGAGCGTTCATATGACTGCGCCTTCGGCGCATGACCGCGACCTGCGGCCTGCGATGACGGCGCTGCGCGCCATGACTTTGGTCATGCGCCCGCAGGGCGCGTCATCGAAGGCGAAGCCGAGGATCATCGAGCGCAGCGAGCTCATCGTCATCCGATCAAATCGAGGCCCAGCGCATCGGCGGCCGCGTCGCCAAACGCCCCTTGCTGCTTGACCAGCTCGCCCACCAGCTGGTCGGTGCCGCCCTTGAGGTAGAGCGTGACCGA
>JAGOVZ010000132.1 GCA_018060485.1 Ottowia sp.
GGCGCGGCGAGCCGACGTACAACTGGCGCGGGCGGCCGATCTTGTATTCGGGGTCGCCGATCATTTCGTTCAGCTGCGCGATCCAGCCCACGGTGCGGGCCAGCGCGAAGATGCCGGTGAACAGGTTGACGGGGATGCCGATGGCGCGCTGCACGATGCCCGAATAGAAATCGACGTTCGGATAGAGCTTGCGCTGCACGAAGTAGTCGTCTTCGAGGGCGATCTTTTCCAGCGCCTTGGCCAGGGCGAACAGCGGATCGTTCTCGAGGCCCAGCTCGGCCAGCACTTCGTTGCAAGTATTCTGCATGAGCTTGGCGCGCGGGTCGTAATTCTTGTAGACGCGGTGACCAAAGCCCATCAGCTTGATGCCGGAGTTCTTGTCCTTGACCTTGGCAACGAACTCGCCGACCTTGGCCACGCCACCCATCTTCTGGATGTCGGTCAGCATGTTCAGCGCTGCTTCGTTGGCGCCGCCGTGCGCCGGGCCCCACAGGCAGGCCACGCCGGCGGCGATGGCCGCGAACGGGTTGGTGCCCGAGCTGCCGCACAGGCGCACGGTGGAGGTGGAGGCGTTCTGCTCGTGGTCGGCGTGCAGGATGAAGATGCGGTCCATCGCGCTTTCGATGACCGGGTTGACCTTGTAATCCTCGCACGGGGTGCCGAACATCATGCGCAGGAAGTTGCCCGCGTAGCTGAGTTCGTTGCGCGGGTACATGTACGGCTGGCCCATGCCGTACTTGTAGGCCATGGCCACCAGCGTGGGCATCTTGGCGATCAGGCGGATGGCGGCGATGTCGCGGTGCTCGGCATTGTGAATGTCGGTGCTGTCGTGATAGAAGGCCGACAGCGCGCCGACCAGGCCGGTGAGAACGGCCATCGGATGCGCGTCGCGACGGAAGCCGCGCAGGAAGAACTGCATCTGCTCGTTGACCATGGTGTGGTTGGTCACGAGCTTGTGGAAGTCCTCGCGCTGCTTCGGGTCGGGCAACTCGCCCTTCAGCAGCAGGTAGCAGGTGTCGAGGTAGTCGCACTTCTCGGCCAGCTGCTCGATCGGGTAACCGCGGTACAGCAGCTCGCCCTTGTCACCATCGATGTAGGTGATGGCCGACTGGCAAGCCGCGGTGGACATGAAGCCCGGGTCGTACGTGAACTGGCCGGTCTGTGCGTACAGCTTGCGGATGTCGATCACGTCAGGACCGATGGTGCCCTGGTAGATCGGCAGTTCGACGTCGGCGTTGCCGCTGGAAAAAGACAGCGTGGCTTTGTTGTCGGAGAGTTTCATGTCGGGTTTTCCTTGAGGTTGGGGATCGATCATGCAGGCAGCGCGCCAGCGCGCGGCACAGGCCGCAGCAGCTCCAGCACCTCATGCACGTCGGGCGAGTTGAGGTCGTCTCCAGGCTCTTTCCGCCGCAGCAGCAGATCGAGCAGATCGTTATCCGATAAATCCATCAGCCGCGTCAGCGCATCGGCCTGGCGCGTCGTGAGGGTGGCTTCGTGGCGCTGAAAAAAGCGCTCGATGAGCAAATCATTCTCCAGCATGCCGCGGCGGCAACGCCACTTGAGTTTGCCGAGCGCGTGCTGGTCCACCAAAGTCGACATTCGCCGCTCCCGATCAGACGGCCGCGGAGCAGGCCATCATGGAACGCCGTGGAGCGGGCTTGGCCCGGCCACTGGCGTTGTCCCCCTGGGGGGAAGGCGCGAAGCGACTCAGGGGGGGGCTCATACCGCGCGACGCACCATCAATTCCTTGATCTTGCCGATGGCCTTGGTGGGATTCAAGCCCTTGGGGCACACGTCGACGCAGTTCATGATGCTGTGGCAGCGGAACAGGCGGTACGGGTCTTCCAGGTTGTCCAGGCGCTCGCCGGTGTCGGTGTCGCGGCTGTCGGCGATGAAGCGGTAGGCCTGCAGCAGGCCGGCGGGGCCGACGAACTTGTCGGGGTTCCACCAGAAGCTGGGGCAGGCGGTGGAGCAGCTGGCGCACAGAATGCACTCGTACAGGCCGTTCAGCTCTTCGCGCTCCTCGGGCGACTGCAGGCGCTCGGTCTCGGGCGGCGGCGTGTCGTTGACGAGGTAGGGCTTGATCGAGTGGTACTGCTTGAAGAAATCCGTCATGTCCACGATCAGGTCGCGCACCACCGGCAGGCCGGGCAGCGGCTTGAGGACGATCGGGTCTTTCAACGTGCGCAGGTTGGTCAGACAGGCCAGACCGTTCTTGCCGTTGATGTTCATGGCGTCGGAGCCGCAGACGCCTTCGCGGCACGAGCGGCGGAACGACAGCGTCGGGTCGACCGCCTTGAGCTTCATCAGGGCGTCAAGCAGCATGCGCTCGTTGCCTTCGAGCTCGATCTCCACCGTCTGCATGTACGGCTTGGCGTCCTTGTCCGGGTCGTAGCGGTAGATCTTGAAGGTGCGTTTTTGCATCGTGTTTTTCCTTGTGACCGGGCGCTGGCTTTAGAACGTGCGCACTTTGGGCGGCACGCTTTCGACGGTGAGCGGCTGCAGGCGCACGGGCTTGTAGCTGAGCTGGTTGCCGTCCTTGTGCCACAGCGTGTGCTTCATCCAGTGGGCGTCGTCGCGACCCAGCGGGGCTTGCGGATCGTCGGCCGGCTTCTCGTAATCGACCACCGTGTGGGCGCCGCGGCATTCGTGGCGGGCGGCGGCCGACACCATGGTGGCTTGCGCCGCCTCGATCAGGTTCTCGACCTCCAGCGCTTCCTGGCGCGCCATGTTGAAGACGCGCGAATGGTCTTTCAGGCCCAGGCCGTTCACGCGCTCGCGCAATTCGGCGATCTTGCGCACGCCTTCGTCCATGCTGGCCTGGGTGCGGAAGACGCCGGCGTGCGCCTGCATGCTGGCGCGGATGTCGTTGGCAATGCTTTGCGCGTATTCGCCATCGTTGGCGTTTTCCAGCCGGTTCAGGCGCTCCAGCGAGCGATCCGCCGCATCGGCCGGCAGCGGCTTGTACGCGCCCTTTGAATGGTTGGCGATGATGTGGTTGCCGGCGGCCTTGCCAAACACCAGCAGGTCGAGCAGCGAGTTGGTGCCCAGGCGGTTGGCGCCGTGCACGCTGACGCACGAGCATTCGCCGACGGCGTACAAGCCATTGACCGGCAAGTTCGGCTCGCCGCCGCCCGGCACGACGACCTGGCCATTGATGTTGGTCGGGATGCCGCCCATCTGGTAGTGGATGGTCGGCACCACCGGAATCGGCTCCTTCGTGATGTCGACGTTGGCAAAGTTGTGGCCGATTTCTTCCACCGAGGGCAGGCGCTTGCGAATGGTGTCTGCCCCCAGGTGGGTCATGTCCAGCAGGATGTAGTCCTTGTTGGGGCCGCAGCCACGGCCTTCCTTGATCTCCTGGTCCATCGAGCGTGAGACGAAGTCGCGCGGTGCCAGGTCTTTCAGCGTGGGGGCGTAGCGCTCCATGAAGCGTTCGCCATCGCTGTTGCGCAGGATGGCGCCTTCGCCGCGGCAGCCTTCGGTCAAGAGCACGCCCGCGCCGGCCACGCCGGTGGGGTGGAACTGCCAGAACTCCATGTCCTGCAGCGGAATGCCGGCGCGCGCCGCCATGCCCAGACCGTCGCCGGTGTTGATGAAGGCGTTGGTGCTGGCCTGGAAGATGCGACCCGCGCCGCCAGTGGCCAGCAACACGGTCTTGGCGTGCAGCACATACAGCTCGCCGGTTTCCATCTCGATGGCCGTGACGCCGACCACGTCGCCCTCGGCATCGCGGACCAGGTCCAGCGCCATCCACTCGACGAAGAAAGTGGTCTTGCTGGCCACGTTTTGCTGGTACAGCGTGTGCAGCATGGCGTGGCCGGTGCGGTCGGCGGCGGCGCAGGCGCGCTGCACCGGCTTTTCGCCGTAGTTGGCGGTGTGGCCGCCAAAGGGGCGCTGGTAGATGGTGCCGTCGGGGTTGCGGTCGAACGGCATGCCCATGTGTTCGAGGTCGTACACGACCTTGGGCGCCTCGCGGCACATGAATTCGATGGCGTCCTGGTCGCCCAGCCAGTCGCTGCCCTTGATGGTGTCGTAGAAGTGGTAGTGCCAGTTGTCTTCGCTCATGTTGCCAAGCGAGGCGCCAACGCCACCCTGCGCGGCCACGGTGTGCGAACGGGTGGGGAAGACTTTGGACAGGACGGCCACGTTGAGGCCGGCGCGCGCCAGTTGCAGTGACGCGCGCATGCCCGAGCCGCCGGCGCCGACGATCACCACGTCGAACTTGCGGACATTGACTTGATCTTTGGTGTAACTCATGGTGGGGGGTCTGAATCGTTCTTGTGTGGGTGTCGTTGGCGCGCAGTTGCGTGCTCACATGCGCCAGAGCACCTGAAAGGCCCAGCCCGCGCAGCCGACCAGCCAGGCGAGCGTCAGCGCCTGCAGCGTCATGCGCATGCCGACCGATTTGATGTAGTCCATCCAGACGTTGCGCATGCCAACCCAGGCGTGCCAGATCAGCGCCACGATGACGGCGAAGGTCAGCACTTTCATCCACTGCGACGAGAAGATGCCGGCCCACTTGTCGTAGCCGATCGAGCCCTTGGAAAAGATCACCTGGATCAGCAGGACGATGGTGAAGATCGCCATGAGGCCGGCGGTGAAACGCTGCACCAGCCAGTCGCCCAGACCGTAGTGGGCACCGACGACGGTGCGCTTGGAGCCGTAATTGACCGCCATGTGGTTGCTCCTATTTTTGAATCAGTACAAGCCGAACAGCTTGGCGCCCAGGATCACGGTGAGCGACAGGCTGAGCACCAGCGTGATGGCGGCGGATTGGCGGCCGAATTCCTTGCTGGTCTTGTGCGACACATCCATGTACAGGTGGCGCAGGCCGGCAATGAAGTGGTGCAGGTAGGCCCAGATCAGCACCAGCACGACCAGCTTGATGAACGAGCCCGGAAAGATGCCGAGGCCGGCGGTGAACGCCGCCGTAAACTGGCCGAAAGAGATTTCCGACGACACCGATTTGTCGAACATCCACAGGATGAAGGGCAGCAGAAGAAACATCAGCACGCCGCTGATGCGGTGCATGCCGGAAACCAGCGCGGCCAGCGGCCAGCGGTAGCCCGGCAGATCACTCAACGCATTGATGTTGCGAAATTCAGGCCGGGGCTTGACGACTTCACTCATGGACGACTCTCGTGGGGAAGGTGTAACGACCTTGTGTCGGTCGGGCTCAATCTGCAAATTCTATTGCAACGCAACAAGCTGACATCTGCATTGCGCCATGGCCTCCGCGCTGGGCCGCATTGGGCGTGTACTCAGCTCAGCTGGTTGCGATAGTGGTGCGTGTCGGTGCGGTACAGCCCGCGCCGCAGTTCCATGGGCACGTCGTGGTAGGTGTACGCAATGCGCTCGACGCTGAGCAGCGGGGTGGCGGGCGCGATGTCCAGCAACTTGGCCTGACCGGCATCGGGCAGCACGGCGCGCAGCTTTTCGTCCGCGCGCACCATGCGCACGCCGAATTCGGCCTCGAACAGCGCGTACATCGGGCCGTCGTGGTGCGACAGCCGCTCGGCCGTCAGGCCCTTGAACGGGCCGCCGGGCAGCCAGATGTCTTCCAGGATCGTCGGCACGCCGGCAAAGCGCAGCAGGCGGCGCGCCTGCAGCACCGGGTCGCCCGCGCGCAGGCCCAGCAGGCGCGCCACTTCGGCGCTGGCGCGCTGGCGCTTGCAGTCAACGATGTCGCGTTGCGCCGGGCCTTCGGCGTCCACCGTGCCGCTGTCGGGCTGCAGGCGCAGAAAGCGGTATTGCACATGCTGCTCTGCGTGTGTAGCCACGAAGGTGCCGCGCCCCTGGCGGCGCACCAGCAGGTTGTCTGCTGCCAGTTCATCGATGGCCTTGCGCACCGTGCCCTGGCTGACCTTGTAGCGAGCCGCCAAGTCGAACTCGCTGGGGATCACCTCGCCCGGCTTCCACTCTCCCTGCTGCAGGCTTTGCAGGATCAGGCCCTTGATTTGCTGATACAGCGGGCTGAACGAGGGCGCCTGGCCGCCCCACGACGCCGCGCCTGATGTGAGGTCGGTGTCGGCGGCAGGAGTGGGTGGCGCGGCGGCGGCCATAGGAGGTCGGGGAACGGGTGGGATGTCAGTTTTCTGAAGGGTAATCATATCTTATATAAGACACAAGACAAATTGACCCTTCGGGTTTTCGCGGATACACTTGAACGTTGTTCGGAACGCCTTCGGGCGGGTTCAAACCCAGCCGGCAAGGCGCGTTCCATTTCATCGTTTCATCACAACCTTCTGGAGTGTTTTCCATGAGCAAGAAGCCTGTTCGCGTGGCCGTCACCGGTGCCGCTGGCCAGATCGGCTACGCCCTGCTGTTCCGCATTGCATCCGGCGAGATGCTGGGCAAGGACCAGCCGGTCATCCTGCAGTTGCTCGAAATCCCCGACGAAAAAGCCCAGAAGGCGCTCAAGGGCGTGATGATGGAACTGCAGGACTGCGCCTTCCCCCTGCTGGTCGGCATGGAAGCGCACAGCGACCCGATGACCGCCTTCAAGGACACCGACTACGCGCTGCTGGTCGGTGCCCGCCCGCGTGGCCCCGGCATGGAACGCGCCGACCTGCTGGCCGCCAACGCACAAATCTTCACCGCGCAGGGCAAGGCGCTCAACGCCGTGGCGTCGCGCAATGTCAAGGTGCTGGTGGTCGGCAACCCGGCCAACACCAACGCCTACATCGCCATGAAGTCGGCGCCCGATCTGCCGGCCAAGAACTTCACCGCCATGCTGCGCCTGGATCACAACCGCGCCCTGAGCCAGATTGCCGAGAAGACCGGCAAGGCCGTCAAGGACATCAAGAAGCTGGCTGTGTGGGGCAACCATTCGCCCACCATGTACGCCGACTACCGCTTTGCCACCATCGATGGCGCCAGCGTCAAGGACATGATCAACGACCCAGTGTGGTACAAGGACGTGTTCTTGCCCACCGTGGGCAAGCGCGGTGCCGCCATCATCGAGGCGCGCGGCCTGTCGTCGGCCGCGTCGGCCGCCAACGCCGCGATCGACCACATGCGCGACTGGGCGCTGGGCACGAACGGCGAGTGGGTCACCATGGGCATTCCGTCGCAGGGCTGGTACGGCATTCCGAAGGACGTGATGTTCGGTTTCCCCGTCACCACCGAGAACGGCGAGTACAAGGTGGTCGAAGGCCTGCCCATGGACGAATTCAGCCAGGAACGCATCAACAAGACGCTGGCCGAGCTGGAAG
>JAGOVZ010000133.1 GCA_018060485.1 Ottowia sp.
TGCTCGATGAACCATCGATGGGCCTGTCGCCCATCATGGTCGACAAGGTGTTCGAGGTGGTGCGCGACGTGTACGCGCAGGGCGTCACCATCCTGCTGGTCGAGCAGAACGCCAGCCGCGCGCTGGCCTTGGCCGACCGCGGCTACGTGATGGAGTCGGGCCTGATCAGCATGAGCGGGGCCGGCAAGGACCTGCTGGCCGACCCCAAGGTGCGCGCCGCCTACCTGGGCGAGTGACCCAGGCCGCTTCAACCGACGCCAGCGCGCCCGGCGTAACATTTCTTTTTCTCGTCAAGACGATGGCAGCATCGTCGTTTCTATCCCTTGTTGAGTCAGGAGACCTCGCATGACCAAAACCTCACAAACCACCTTCCACCTCTCGGTGCTGGCCGCCGGCGCACTGCTGGCCACCGCCGCTCAGGCGCAGGACGTGCAGACCGTCAAGATCGCCCACGCCGGGCCCACGTCGGGCGGCATCGCCCACATCGGCAAGGACACCGAAAACGGCGTGCGCCTGGCCATTGACGAACTGAACGCACAGAACCTGACCATCGGCGGCAAGAAGATCAAGTTCGAGATCGCCGCCGAAGACGACGCGGGCGACCCCAAGCAGGCCACCGCCGTGGCGCAAAAGCTGTGCGACCAAAAGGTGGCCGGCGTGGTCGGCCACCTGCAGTCGGGCACCACCATTCCGGCCGCGGGCATCTACAACAAGTGCGGCATCCCGCACATCACCACCGCGGCCACCAACCCGGACGTGACCAAGCCCGGCTACAACACCACCTATCGCCTGATCGCCAACGACAACGCGCTGGGCGCGGCGCTGGCCATCTATGCGGCCGATGCGCTCAAGCTCAAGAACGTGGCCGTCATCGACGACCGCACGGCCTATGGCCAGGGCCTGGCCGACGTGTTCAAGGAAACGGCCAAGAAGAAGGGCATGAACGTCGTGGCGTCGGAATTCACCACCGACAAGGCGACCGACTTCATGGCCATCCTGACCAACATCCGCGGCAAGAAGCCCGACGCCATCTTCTACGGCGGCCTGGATTCGCAGTCCGGCCCCATGCTGCGCCAGCTGGAGCAGCTCGGCCTGGGCAACGTCAAGTTCTTCAGCGGCGATGGCTCGTGCACCGAGAAGCTGCCTGAGTTGGCCGGCAAGGTGGCCAGCGTGGCCAACGTGACCTGCGCCACCGGCGGCATTTCGGTCGAGAAAATGGCCGGCGGCCAGGACTGGAAGAAGCGCTACGACGCCAAGTTCCCCGGCGCCTTCCAGATCTACAGCCCTTACGCTTACGACGCCACGATGGTGCTGGTCGATGCCATGAAGCGCGCCAATTCCGTCGACCCCAAGGTCTACGTGCCGGCACTGCGCAAGACCAACTACAAGGGCGTCACGGCGCAGATCCAGTTCACCGACAAGGGCGAGCTGACGCAACCCGCCGTGACCTTGAACGCCTACAAGAACAACGTGCGCACGCCGTTGAACTGACGCGGCCCGCGAGAAAGCGTGCTGCCCATCCAGCCACGCCCATGGGCGTGGCTTTTTTATGGGCGCTTGGCCGACAGGAGAACCTGCATCGTCTCGCTAAGATGAGGTGCATATTGACTTGAGGAGCGACCCGATGTCCCCCGCATTCAAGATCTATCAAGACGAGCAAGGCAGCTGGCACTGGCAACTGCAGGCGGGCGATGGCCAGGTGATGGCCACCTGCGGCCAGGGCTTTACCAGCCGCGACGCTTGCCTGGAAGGCGTCGCCTTTGTGCGCACCGTGGCGCCGCTGGCCGAGACGCGTGACGATGAGTTTCCGACCGCCAACGAAGGGCAGCCCGGCGTTTTCATCGACCGTTCGCTGCCCTGACGGCGCGCGCCCGGCGCCGCTCAGGAACGCTCAATCGACCTTGGCGCCCGAGCGCTTGACCACCTGCTCGTAGCGCGCCCGCTCGCGCGCCATGAACTGGCCGAACTGCTCGGGCGTGGTCGGCACCGGCTCGGCCATCAACTGCGCAAAGCGCTGCTGCGTTTCGGGCGTGCGCAAGGCTTCGGTGAAGGCGGCGTTCAGGCGGTTGATCACCTCGGGCGGCGTGCCGGCCGGCGCCACCAGGCCCCACCAGGTGCCGACGTCGAAGCCCTTGATCGTTTCGCTCATCGCGGGCACGCCGGGCAGCAATGGCGAGCGCCCGGCGGTGGTCACGGCCAGCGCCTTCAGCTTGCCGGCCTTGATGTTGGACGACGCGGTGGCCAGGTTGTCGATGTTGAAATCAACCTGGCCCGACAGCAGCGCCAGCTGCGCCGGGTTGCCACCGTTGAACGGGATGTGGACGGCAAAAATGCCCGCGCCCTGCTTGAACATCTCGCCCGCCAGGTGCCCGGCCGAGCCGTTGCCGCCCGAGCCGTAGTTGAGCTTGCCGGGGTTCTTCCTGGCGTAGGCGATCAGGTCGGCCAGCGTGTTGATCTTCAGGCGCGCGGCGGTGTCGGCGTTCATCACCAGCACGTTGGGCACGCGCACCATCTGCGTGATGGGCGCGAAGTCCTTCGCGGCGTCAAACGGCATCTTGCTGAACAGCCACGGGTTGATGGCGTGCGTGGCGACCGCCGCCAGGCCGATCACCTGGCCATCGGGCGCGGCCTTGGCCACATAGTCGCTGCCGATGTTGCCGCCGGCGCCCGGCTTGTTCTCGACAATGATGGTGCCCAGCTTGCCTTCCACCCGCTCTGCCAGCGCACGCGCCGTGACGTCGAGCGGGCCGCCCGGGGCGTAGGGCACGATCAGGCGAATCGGTTTGCTGGCTTGCGCGAAGGCGCTCGAGGCGGCGGCCAGCGCGAGGCCGGCGATGAACAGGGTGCGTCGTTGCATGGGGGAGTGCTTTCTTTGAATAAAACAGGCCGCTGGCGCTTGATGGGCAAGCGCGAGCAGCTATAAAAAATATAGTTTTGAGACCCGAGTCCAGACCTCAGTCAGCCGCCTTGTCCGCCTCGCTGGTGAAGGCGTCGGCGTAGAACTCTTCGCTGGGCAGCCCGGCTTTTTCAACGTAGTCCTTGCGCGCCGAATCGACCACGATGGGCGCGCCGCAGGCGTACACCTGATGGCCCGACAGATCGGGCAGATCCTGCAGCACCGCCTGATGCACGAAGCCGGTGCGGCCGCTCCAGGCGTCTTCCGCCAACGCGTCGGACACGACCGGCACGTATGTCAGGTGCGGCATCTCGGCGCACCGGGCCAGCACCCAGTCGTGCAGGTACAGGTCGTGCGGCCGGCGCCCGCCCCAGTACAGCACCGCGTCGCGCGTGATGCCCATGAACTGCATGTGCTCGATGATCGCCTTGATCGGCGCAAAGCCGGTGCCCGAGGCCAGCAGCACCATGGGCTTGGGCGAATCGTCGCGCAGGTGAAAGCTGCCGTACGGCCCTTCGATGCGCAGGATTTCCTTCTCCTTCATGGCGCTGAACACGTGGTCGGTGAACTTGCCGCCGGGCATGTGGCGCACGTGCAAATCGACCATCGGCGCGCCGCTTTCAATCAGCGTGTGCGGCGCGTTCGCCATGCTGTAGCTGCGCCGCGCGCCGTCGCGCAGGATGAACTCGACGTACTGCCCGGCGTGGTACTGGATGATGTCGTTGGCCGGCAATTGCAGCTTGATGCGCATGACGTCGGGCGAGAGTTTTTCCAACGCCGCCACGCGCGCCGGCATCTTCTTGATCGGGAAGGCGCCCGCGTGCGTCACCTGGCGCGATTCCAGCACCACGTCGCTTTGCGCGGTGCCGCAGCAGGTCAGCACGTAGCCGTCGGCTTCTTCCTGCGCGCTCAGCGCCTTCTCCTGGTGCGGGCCGTGCGTGACGCTGCCCGACAGCTTCTTGCACTTGCACGAGCCGCAGGCGCCGTCCTTGCAGCCATAAGGCAGGCCAATGCCCTGGCGGATGCCAGCGGCCAGCATGGTCTCGCCAGACTCGGCCTCGAAACCGCGGCCGCTGGGCTGGACCGTGATGGTGTGGGTCATGACTTCAGTATCCTCGGGCAGTCCGATCTGCCGCTGCATCCGATTTTGCCTTCGAACCAAAACCCTCTTGGCGCGCTGCCGGCGCGCTTTCGGCGACCGCGCGTGCTCATCGTCGGCTTTGGCGACGTGGGCGTGCGCGCTGCGCGGCTGCTCACGCCGCGGGTGCGCGTGCTGGCCCTCGTGCGCGAGGCGGCGCGCGCGGGCACGCTGCGCGCACAAGGCGTGACGCCGCTGCTGGGTGACCTGGACGACGCGGCCAGCCTGCGGCGCCTGGCCGGCATCGCCACGCGCGTGATCCACCTGGCGCCGCCACCGGCCGAAGGCGAGGGCGACCCGCGCAGCGCCGCGCTGCTGCGCGCGCTGGCGCGCCGCACGGCGCCGCTGGCGCTGGTCTACGCATCGACCAGCGGCGTGTACGGCGACTGCGGCGGCGCCTGGATCGACGAGACACGCGCGCTGCGCCCGCAAACCGCCCGTGCGCGCCGCCGTGTGGCGGCCGAAAGCGCGTTGCGCGCCTTTGGCCGCGCCGCCGGCACACGCACCAGCATCCTGCGTATTCCTGGCATCTACGCGCCCGACCGCGAAGGCGGCACGCCGCGCGCGCGGCTGGAGCGCGGCACGCCGGTGCTGGCGGCGGGCGACGACGTGTACACCAACCACATCCACGCCGACGACCTTGCGCGCGCGGTGGTGGCCGCACTGTGGCGAGGCAAACCGCAGCGCGTGGTCAACGCCAGCGACGACAGCGAGCTGAAGATGGGCGACTACTTCGATCTGGCGGCTGATTTGTACGGCCTGCCGCGCCCACCGCGCATCGGCCGCGACCAGGCGCGCGAGCAACTGGCGCCGACGCTGCTGTCTTTCATGAGCGAGTCGCGCCGCTTGCTCAACGGGCGCCTCAAGCGCGAGCTGCGCCTGCGGCTGGACCACGCCACGCCGGCCACCGGATTGCTCTCTAAAAGATAGCTGCTTGCGCAGTCAGAACAAGCGCTGGAGGCTTTTTTTGTTGCCGTTGTTGAGTGCAGCGCCGAGGCTGACGCGCGTCGGTTATTCTTTTGCGCTGCTGCCATCGCTTCGTGGAAAGAACGCATGACACTGATCGACAAACCACGCGCCGATCGGCGCGCCTTCATCACTGGTTCTGCGGCCTGGGCCGCCAGCGGCTTGCTGGCCTCGGGCGGGCTGCAGGCGCAGCAATTGCGCGCAGGCTCGTTTGCCGCCGGCGACTACAAGCCGCGGCGCGGCCAGTCGGGCAAGGACGTGATCTGGATTCCGACGCCCGATCTGTTCGTCACCCGCATGCTGCGGCTGGCGCAGGTGACGCCGCAAGACTTCGTAATCGACCTCGGCTCGGGCGACGGCAAGATCGTGATTGCCGCCGCGCGCGAGGGCGCCCGCGGGCTGGGCATTGAATACAACCCCGACATGGTCGAGCTGTCGCGCCGCCGCGCGCAGGAAGCCGGCGTGGCCGAGCGCACGCGCTTCGAGAAGGCGGACATCTTCGAGTCCGATTTCAGCCAGGCGACGGTCGTCACCATGTATTTGCTGCCGCAACTCAACCTGAAGCTGCGCCCGCGCATCCTGGCGCTCAAGCCCGGCACGCGTGTGGTCTCGCACGAATTTCGCATGGGGCGCTGGCGTCCGGACGAAACATCCAGCGTCGATCACGCCGCGCTGCACCTGTGGCTGGTGCCGGCCAACGTGGGCGGGCAGTGGGAGCTGCAGTTTCCGCAGCAAGCCGGCCCGGTCACCACGCGGCTGGAAGTGCGGCGCCAGCATTTTCAGGACTTCACCGGAACGGTCGGCTTCAAGGATTTTGAAACCGGCCTGCGCGAGCCCAAGGTGGCCGGCGAGCAGGTGCGTTTTGGCTTTACCGACGAAGACGGGCGCCTGCGCCGCTTTGTCGGCCAGGTGGCGGGCGATGTCATCAACGGCAGCGTGTACGACCTGACGGCCGGCGGCGCGCGCGCCCCCTTCAGCGCCCGCCGCATCGGCGCCGCGCCGGCCATCGAAGGCTCAGGCCCGGCCGCCGCGGACGAGGCCGAATCGCTGGGCAACGACTGAGCGGCCCCGCCCGCGTCGTGCTGGCTTCAGAGTGAGTCTGTGAAGCTATCTAATTAATAGCTGCTCGTGCTTGCTGGACAGGCGCTGGCGCATAAAAAATCCGCTTGTTCGTTTAACACAAGAGGGATTTAACCGTCGGTACGACCGATTACGGATGCTGTCAGGGCGGAGTGATGGCGGCGCAGCCCTTCAATCCACGGCACTCCGTTAGCAACGTGTTGAAGTGGCTGACCATTTCTCGGTCCTTGGTGTCGCACTGGGCCGATTGAGCTGCCATCTCACTAGCGATCTGCGCGGCATGCGTCTTACCGTAAAGATTCTGCACGTATTCATACTGCTTCGCCTTCAATTCAGCTTGACGGCGTTTACAGCTATCTCGATGCTGGAAGACTGCAGCCCGCGCCTCGGGAACGAAAATGTCGTTCAGTTCGCGTCGGCGGCGTTCTTTAGCGCTGGCATCTGACTTCGCGTTCAGCCTCTCCGCTTCGGTCATCGGACGCGCTGGAGCAGATGCTCCGGCAACAGAGCCTCCTGCGGCTGACTGCGCACTGGAGGCAGGGGCGGTTAGGCCATGGCCGCTGGCCGGCTTCACATCCAGCGACTTGCCACCAGCACACGGGATTTGCTGGATCACCGTCCGGCCACTCGCGTCCGGGCATTTGTAAACCTGCGCGGTAGCTGGCAGGCAAAGCGAGGTGGCGGCGGCAAGCAACAGGCTTTTCATGGCGGCGATCTCCAGTTGCTCTGCATCCTAACCATGCGCCCCTCTTTGGATTCGGTAATACCGCACATTACCAACAGTTCCAATTGGTGATTCAGCGCAACAAAGCATCAGCGACGCTTTGGATGTTGCTCCTGCGCCTGAGCTTCAGCACACACGCGACCTGTTGCCGCGCGCATTGTTTCTGCCGCTCACATGTCCAAACAAAAAAAGCCGCTTGTTCGAGTGTAAACAAGCGGCTTTCAGATCTGGTGCCGGAGGCCGGAATCGAACCGGCACGCCATCGCTGGCGGGGGATTTTGAGTCCCCTGCGTCTACCAATTTCACCACTCCGGCGACGCGCTGGGAAGCCTGAAATTATGGCACAGTGATGAACATGAATTACCCGACGATCGAAGACGCCGTGGGCCGCACGCCGCTGGTG
>JAGOVZ010000134.1 GCA_018060485.1 Ottowia sp.
ACGATGGCGGTGTGGCTGGTCTTGCCGCCCACATCAGTCACGAAGCCCGCAAACACGCTCTTCTTGAACTGCAGCATGTCGGCCGGCGACAGGTCGTGCGCCACCAGCACCAGCGGCACGTCTTGCGTGTCGTCCAGGCCCAGATCCTGCTGGCGCGGTGCGCGTGGCGGCGGCGCGGCGACCGGCGTGGCGGCGCCCTTCAGGTGGCGCAGCACGCGCTCGACGACCTGCTCAAGATCGGCCTTGCGCTCGCGCAGGTACTCGTCCTCCATCTCGTCGAACTGGCGCACCACCACCTCGAGCTGGCTCACCAGCGCCCACTCGGCGTTGTACAGCCGCTCCTTGATCCAGCGGCGGATCTCGTAGGCCATGCTCTCGTCTTCGAGCAGCATCAGGTGCACGTCGAGCATGGCGGCCAGCTCGGGCGGAGCGTCCTTGGGCATGGTGGCCTGCAGGCGCTGCAACTCCTCGATCACCGCATCGCGCGCCACGCGCAGGCGCTCGACTTCCGACTTGATCTGCTCGGACTCGATGAAGTAGTGCGCCACGTCGACGCGGCTGGACGCCACCAGCACCGCGCGGCCAAGGGCGATGCCGCGAGCGACCGGCAGGCCATGGATGGCGAAGGTCATGCGCGTGCTCCACGTGCGATGACGGAATGACCTCGCTGCGCTTCGATGAAGGCGCTGACGCGCCATGACCAGACGGACCCCGTCATTTCGTCATGGCCGCGCAGCGGCGAACTCATTTCGTCATTCCCCCTCGCCGAACTTGTCGGCGATCAGGGCCAGCAAGGCATCCATCGCCTCCTGCTCCTGTGGCCCATCGGTTTCGACGGTGACCACGCTGCCGATGCCGGCGGCCAGCATCATCACGCCCATGATGCTCTTGGCGTTGACGCGGCGCTCGCCGCGGCTCATCCACACCTCGCACGGGTAGCTGCCGGCCAGCTTGGTGAGCTTGGCCGAGGCGCGCGCGTGCAGGCCGAGCTTATTGGTGATGGTCGTGTCGGTCTTGATCATGCGGGACTTTTCGGCTCTGGTTCTGCGGCGCGGCGCTGGCCACCGGCATCACGCCCTGCACGCCACCGGCCAGCGCGCGCTGGGCCATCGCATCCAGCGACTCGGCGCGGTAGCTGACGGCGCGCAGCAGCATCGGCAGGTTGACGCCGGCCAGCAGCCGCACGCGATCGACCTCGCACAGGCGCTGCGCGACGTTGCAGGGCGTGGCGCCGAACACGTCGGTCAGCACCAGCACGGGGCGCTCGCCCAGCTGCGCAATCAGCGCCTCGGCGGCGGCCAGGGTTTGCTCGGGCGGCGCGTCAGGATCGACGTCGAGCGCGGCGATGTCGGCCGCCGCGTCGGGAAACACATGCAGCGCCCCCTGGCGCAGTGCGTTTGCCAGCGGGGCATGGGCGATCAGCAGCACGGCGTTCATGGCCGCATTATCGGCGCCCGGCCCACACGAACTGCAGCCAGCACGCGGCGCTGATGGCGCAGAACACGCCCATCGCGCCGCGCAGCGCGTCGGCCGCCCGCCAGCCGATGGATTCCAGCGCGTCGGCACCCAGGCCGATGCCCCACTGCACGATGAAGATGCCGACGAAGATGACCAGGTTGTAGGCCGACAGCGCGCGCCCCGCCAGCTGCGGCGCAAACGCCAGCGCCACCACCGGCTGCACCTGCGCCGACGGCGTGCTCAGCATGCAGTACAGCGCCAGCAGCACAAAGCTGAAGCCGCCCGCCGCCGGCCCCCACGCCACCAGCGCCGCCAGCACGACGAAGCTGAACGGCTGCACGCGTGCCACCATGCGGTCAACGCTGATGCCGCGCGCCGCCATGCGCGGCAGCAGCAGCCCCCAGCTCCAGAACGTGACCAGCATGCCCAGGTTGATCCAGAACAGCCCGGTGGCCGCCTGCAGCGGCGTGGCGCCGGCCACGCGCGTCAGCCACGGCCCGGCCCACAGCGACTGGATGGCGACCATGCCGCCAAAGCTCACCATGCCCAGCGGCGAAGCGCGCCTGAAATAGGGGTTGCGCCAGATCTCTGAATATGAACCTTTTTGGCCGTTGGCGCTTGTCTGATCTGCGCCAGCAGCTATGTTTTGCGGAGCAACCGCGTGCCAGCGCGGCACCGCCCAGGCGATCACCGCCATCGCCAGCAGCACCAGCGCGGCCAGGCCCCAGAACAGCGCGCGCCAGCCCACCAACGGCAGCAGCCACTGCACCGGCAGCGTCGAGGCCAGCATGCCGAGCGAGCCGGTCATCAGCATCCACGAATTGGCGCGCAGCTGCGTGCCGGGGTCGAACCAGCGGCGGTAGCCGGTCAGCGGCGCCATCAGGCACGCTGCCACGCCCACGCCCATCAACAGCCGCGCCGCCATCAGGCCGCTGAAGCCGCCGGCCAGCGCAAAGGCGACGCAACCCAGCACCGCCACGCTGAGCAGGCCGAGGATGACCTTCTTCGGCCCATGCCGATCCAGCCAGGCGCCCAGCGGCAACTGCACCGCCGCAAAGCCCAGAAAGTAGCCGCCCGCCAGCAACCCCAGATCGCGCGCATGCAGGCTGAATTCGGCCGTCAACACTGGCGACAGCGTGGCGGTGACCGCGCGCAGCAGCGCCGACAAGAAGTAGGCGCCGGCAAAGGCCAGAAAGATGATCACCGCCGTGCGGCGCGGCAGCGGCTCCGGCGGCGCGTTCATGGCCAGCGGATGCCGTCGAAGAAGGCGTCGGCCGCCGCCGGCTGCGGGCGCTCGCTGTACAGCACGGCGTGCAACAACTCGGTGCCGCCGCCGGGCACGGCGCGCGCCGTCCACACCGCCTGCGCCACCACCGCGCCGCCCCCGGGGCGCTGGCCCTGCGCCTGCACGCGCTGCGCGTGCGGCAGCGGCGTGGCGCCGGGCGGGCTGAAAGGCACACGCGCCGGCGTGTCGCCGGCCTGCATGTGGGCCAGCGTGGCCTGCTGCCAGCCGGCCAGCACCTCGTCGGCCGCTCGGCCGGCCGGCAGCGTGGCGGCCATCAGGGCAAAGGTAGCGCCGCCGGTATCGCAACCGGCCACCGTCAATTCGGTCGGCACGCCGCCCAGCGGCACGCTGCGCGTGGTGCGGTCGGGCTTGCACGGCAGCAGCGCGATGGCGCTGGACGGCGCCAGACTCACCTGACGCCAGTTGAGTGAGGGGGTGCAGGCCATCAAACCCAGCGCCGCCAGCGCAGCGGCGAGAGTCGGCCGATAGCCACGCGAACGGCGTGCCATCACGTCGTGGAACCGCCCGCGCCGTGATCGTCAAACGGCGACACGGCCTGCGCCGCCGCGCAGACTTGCGCACGCAAGCCGGGCAAGTCGTGCTGAATAGTCTGCCAGACGATGTCGAAGTCCACCTTGAAATAGCCGTGCGCCAGCGCATTGCGCATCTGATAGGCGGACGCCAACGGAAGATGCGGATGACCCGCCGCAAACGCCGGGCAATGCTTCTCGATATTGCTGCAGGCCTCGCCGATAACCTCCAGGTTGCGGATCACGGCATCCTGCACCAACGAATCGCCGAGGAAGGCGTCACGCTCCATGTGCCGCGTGTAACGGTCGATGCGCTCGATGGCTTCGAGGATGTGCGCCAGGTAGTCGGCCAGTCGCTGCGGATCGCGGCTCATACCGGCCGAGCTTGGGCCAGCACCCGGGCGCGAAAGCGGTCGGGCAGTGCGTTGGGCGTCAACACATCGACCGGCACGCCCAGCAACTGGCCCAACTCGTGCCGCATCGCGCCGATGTCAAACAGCGTCGTGTCCGGCGTCGGATCAACCAGCAGGTCGAGGTCGCTGCTGTCCGTGTCCTGCCCAAGCAGCACCGAGCCGAACACGCGTGCATTGGCGGCACGGTGCGACTCGACAACGCGGCGAATGGCCGCGCGGTGCATTTCCAAGGCTTGCGAGGGCTTCATAATGGGTGAGAGGGTTCAGCTTTCATGGTAACGCAAGCGTTGCGCCAGAATGCCGCCATGAACTCGCTCGAAGGCATCCGCGTACTCGACCTCTCCCGCGTGCTGGCCGGCCCGTGGTGCACGCAAACCCTGGCCGACCTGGGCGCTGACGTGATCAAGATCGAGCGCCCGGGCGCGGGCGACGACACGCGCAACTGGGGCCCGCCCTTTCTGCCCACGGCCGATGGCCGCGAATCGCACGAATCGGCGTATTACCTGGGCGCCAACCGCAACAAGCGCAGCGTTACCTGCGACATTGCCCAGCCTGAGGGCCAGGCGCTGGTGCGCCAACTGGCCGAGCACTGCGACGTGTTCATCGAGAACTTCAAGGTCGGCGACATGGCGCGCTACGGGCTCGATTACGCCAGCCTGAAGGCCATCAACCCGCGCCTGGTGTATTGCAGCCTGACGGGTTTTGGCCAAAGCGGCCCCTATGCGCCGCGCGCGGGCTACGACTACATCATCCAGGGCATGGGCGGCCTGATGAGCGTGACCGGCGAGCGCGACGATTTGAATGGCGGCCCGCAAAAAGTCGGTGTGGCGGTGGCCGATCTGTTCACCGGCATGTACGCCACGGTGGGCATCCTGGCCGCACTGCGCCACGCCGAGCGCACGGGCGAAGGCCAGCATCTGGACATGGCGCTGCTCGACACGCAGGTTGCCATGCTGGCCAACCTGGGCGCCAACTATCTGGTCAGCGACCAGGCGCCCGGCCGCATGGGCAACGCGCACCAGAACATCGTGCCTTACCAGGTGTTCGAAGTCGCGCCGCGGGCGGATGGGGGCAAGGACTTCATCATTCTGGCGGTGGGCAACGACGGCCAGTACGCCAAGTTCTGCGAAGTCGCCGGTCGGCCCGACCTGGCCAGCGAGCCGCGCTTTGTGAAGAATGCCGACCGCGTGCGCCACCGCGCCGAGCTGGTGCCCATGCTTGAAGCGGTGATGAAAACGCGCGCCAAGGCCGATTGGCTGTCCGCGCTGGAAGCCGCCAAGGTGCCCTGCGGCGCCATCAACAGCCTGGACGAAGTGTTTGCCGACCCGCAGGTGCAGGCGCGCGGCATGGTCACGCACTGGCAGCACCCGCTGCGGGCTGATTTGCCGCTGGTGAGCAGCCCCATCAAGCTCGAAAAGACCCCGGTGCGCACCGACCGCCCGCCGCCCATGCTGGGCCAGCACACCGACGAGGTGCTGGGCGAACTGCTGGGTGTGGATGCCGCGCGGCTGGCCACGCTGCGCGATCGCCAGGTGATTTGATTGCTATGCTAAAAGTAGCTGCTTGCGCTTGGCCTGCCTGCGCCAGTGGCACTTTTAATTCAGAATACCGGACGCAGAGGACGCAAAGGATTCGCACAGAACGCAAAAAATACAAACAGAAAATCTTCAAGGTTTTCTTCTGCGTCCTCTGCGAAATCTCTGTGCCCTCTGCGTCCGGCTGTTCGGCGGCTTAACCCTGACCAAGGAGACCCCCATGGCCCATTACCTGCTCGTTCACGGCGCCTGGGGCGGCGCGTGGTACTGGCGTGACACGCTTAGCCACCTGACCCGTGCCGGCCACCGCGCGCACGCCGTCACGCTCACCGGCTGCGGCGAACGCGCCCACCTGCTCACGCCCGCGATCGACCTGGAAACGCACATCGCCGACGTGCTGGGCGCGCTGGATGCCGAAGAGATGCAAGGCTGCATCCTCGTCGTGCACAGCTACGCCGGCATGCTCGGCACCGCCGTGGCCGACCGGCGGCCGGGGCAGATCGCGCACCTGGTCTACGTCGACGCCGTGCTGCCCGCGCCCGGCGAAAGCTGGAGCAGCGGTCAGCCGGCCGAGACCCGCGCCGCGCGCATCGCCAGCGCGGAGCGCGATCCGCAATACGCCTTTGCCGCGCCCGACCCCACGGCCGCCTTTGGCCTCACCGGCCCCGCCGCCGACTGGGTGCGCCGCCGCCAGACGCCGCACCCGGGCCATACCTACACGCAGCCGCTCGATTTCGACCCGGCGCGCGTGGCCGCCGTGCCGCGCACCTTCATCAGCTGCACCGCGCCGCGTCTGCCGACCATCGACGTCGCGCGCGCGCGCATGGCCGATCCCGCTTTCTGGGGCGGCGCGTGGAACGGTGGCGGCGGCGTGCGCGTGGTCGAAATGGCGACCGGGCACGATCCGATGGTCAGCGAGCCGGAAGCCTTCAACCGGCTGCTGCTGGACGTGGCGGCCTGACTTACCGCGCCAGCAACAGCAGCGCCAGCGCGATGGCCGCCGGCAGCGCCTGCACGAACAGGATCTTGCGGCTCGCCGTGGCCGCGCCGTACATGCCAGCGACCAGCACGCAGGTCAGGAAAAACGCCTTGAACAGAAAGCCTTGTTCACCGCCCAGGTACAGCCCGAACAGCAGGCCGGCGGCCAGAAAGCCGTTGTACAGGCCCTGATTGGCGCCCAGCACCCGCGTCTGCTCGGCAAACTCCGGCGTCAGGCCAAACGCCTTGCGGCCGGCGGGCCCGGTCCACAAGAACATCTCCAGCACCAGGATGTAGACGTGCAGCAGCGCGACGGCGGCCACGGCGATGTTGGCGAGAAGCGGCATGGGACGTTTCTTGAAAGTGATCGGCCAATTTACCGCACACGGGCCAGCCCAGAACTTTCCGCGCGCCACCGAGTCCATCCTTTGCCCTTGCGACAGCACCAGCGCGTGCCAAAGCCTAGAATTTTGCCGTGATGCCCCGCCAATCCCCCATCCGCCGCCGCGCCCTCGCCGGCCTGACCGCACTGGCACTGACCGCTGCGCTGGCCGGCTGCGCGCAAGACGCCGCGCCCGAATCCACCTTCGTCCTGCTCGACGGCTCACGCCAGACCACCGCCGACATGAAGGGCAAGGTCACGCTGGTCAACTTCTGGGCCACCAGCTGCACCACCTGCGTGGCCGAGATGCCGCAGATCGTCTCCACTTACGACAAGTACAAGGCCAAGGGCTACGACACGCTGGCCGTGGCCATGCAGTACGACCCGCCCAGCTACGTGGTCAACTTTGCCGAAACGCGCAAGCTGCCCTTCAAGGTCGCCATCGACAACACCGGCAAGGTGGCCCAGGCTTGGGGCGACGTGAAGCTGACGCCCACCACCTACATCGTCAACAAGCAGGGCCAGATCGTCAAAAAATACGTCGGCGCGCCCAACTTCGACGAGTTGCACAAGCTGATCGAGAAGCTGCTGGCCGAGGCCTGAAGCCAGCGCCCCATA
>JAGOVZ010000135.1 GCA_018060485.1 Ottowia sp.
TCGTGCTCGTCGTCGAAGACGAAAACGACGTCGAGGTCGCTGCCGTAGCCCAGTTCCTTGCCGCCCAGCTTGCCGTAGCCGATGACGCCGAAGCGCGGTTCGTCGCGGTGCTTCTGGCGCAGGCGCGGCCAGCACCAGCGCATGGTGACGCGCAGGATGCAGTCGGCCAGCGCCGACAAATCGTCGGCCACCTGCTCGACGCTGATGCGGCCCTCGACGTCGCGCACCAGGGTGCGGAACACCTCGGCGTGGTGGCCGCGGCGCAGCAGGTTGAGCAGGTTTTCCTCGTCGTCCTCGCCGGTGGCGGCCAGCGCCTGGTGGCGCCATTCCAGCTCTTGCTCGAAGGCGGCGGCATCGAAGCGGTCGTCCAGCAGGCTGGGGCTGGCCAGCTCGTCGATGACGCCCGGGTGCTGCATCACGTAGCGCGCCGGCCAGCGCGCCGCGCCCAGCACGCGCAGCAGGCGCTCGTGCACCGCCGGGCGCTCCAGCAGCAGGGCAATGTAGCTCTCGCGCCGCAGCAGCGGCTCGACCCAGTCGGCCATGCGCAGCACGCCGTCTTCGCTGACGCGGCCTTCCTCCAGCCACTGCGCGGTGCGCTGCAGCAGGCGCATCAGGCGGCCGCGCGCCTCGTCGCGCAGCGCCTGCACGCGCGGGTGGTCGGTCCACTCCTGCAGGCGCTGGTGCACGCGCTCGGGGAACTGCGCCAGCACGGCCTCGATCTCGGGCGGCTCGTGGCGTTCGCCGCCGCTCCCCTTGCCCTTGCCGCAGCCCTTGCATGGCGCATCGCCGCCCAGCAGTCGGTCGAACTCCTGCGCCACGAATTCGCGGTGCGTGTCCAGCTCGCACAAAAACGGGCAGGCGCTGTCGTAACCCAGCGTGCGGGCGATCCAGTCGAGGTCGGCGTCGTCGGTCGGCAGGATGTGGGTTTGCTGGTCGTCCAGGTACTGGATGCGGTGCTCGACCCGGCGCAGGAAGACGTAGGCGCGGGCCAGCGCGTCGGCCGTTTCTTGCGGCATCAGGCCGGCGCGCGCCACGCGCTGCAGCGCCTCCAGCGTGGGGCGCGTGCGCAGCTCAGGGAACTGCCCGCCGCGCACCACCTGCAGCAGCTGCACGGTGAATTCGATCTCGCGGATGCCGCCGCGCGACAGCTTGACGTCGTTGGCGCGCTCGGGCCGGCCGGCCGAACGCTTGGCGGCGTGGCTGCGGATCTGGTCGTGCAGCGTGCGCAGCGACTCGAACACGGCGTAATCCAGGTACTTGCGAAACACGAAGGGCAGCACCACGCCACGCATGGCCTGCGCCGAGCCGCTGTCGATGGCCGCGCGCGGCGCGACCACGCGGCTTTTCATCCAGGCAAAGCGCTCCCACTCGCGGCCCTGCACCAGCATGTATTCCTCCAGCGCGTCGAGCGAGCAGACGGTGGGGCCGGAATTGCCGTTCGGCCGCAGCGCCAGATCGACCCGGAACACGAAGCCGTGCTCGGTCGTGTCGCCGATCAGGCCGTAGATCAGCTTGACGGCGCGCGTGAAGTAGTCCTGCACCGTGATCTGCCCGCGCCCATCGGCGCGCCCGGCGGTCTCGCCATCGGCATCGTAGACGTAGATCAGGTCGATGTCGCTCGACACGTTCAGCTCGCGCGCGCCCAGCTTGCCCATGCCGATGACCCACAGCTCGGCGCGCTGGCCGGTGGTCTCGGCGATGGGCGCGCCGTGGCGCTCGTCGAGCTGGGCAAAGGCGGTTTGGCAGGCGGCGTCCAACGCCACCTCGGCCAGCCAGGTCATGGGCTGTACCACGTCCGACAGCGGCGCGGCCTGCTCGCAGTCCAGCACGGTCAGGCGTTCGATGACCAGCTGGCGCAGGATGCGCAACGCAGCGCCGGTGTCGTGCCCGCGCGCGGCCAGCGTGGCCAGGCAGGCGGTCATGATCTCTTGCGTCGGCACGCCGGGCGCCAGCAGCGGCAACTCGTCGGGGTAGCGCCGGCGCAGGCGCTGCACCAGGCGCGAATGCGCGGCGCTGCCGGCCAGGCCGTGAAAATCCAGTGCAGGGGCAGTTAACAAAGCGTCACCGTTGCCGCCAGAACCTTGCTCGTCGGGGCGGGTCATAATTTCTTTCAGTCCTCCGAGGCTACGCTGGCGGCCGCAGGCCCTGCAGGAGAAGGCTTGTGCCACCATCTCCGACGTCATCTCGCATCGCACCCACCGTTAAGCCGTTGATCCAGTCGTCCCTCAAGATTGCCGCCATCGTCATGCGCTGGGCGCTGCGCGGCATGGGCGCCCTGCTGCTGCTGGTGCTGCTGGCCGCCGCTGTCCTCCACTGGGTCATTGTGCCGCGAATCGACGATTTCCGTCCCCGGCTGGAGCAGCTCGCCGCGCGCGCCATCGGCAGCCCGGTCACCATTGGCGCCATCAACGCCGACAGCAATGGTCTCGTGCCTTCGGTCGCGCTGCGCGACGTGCGTGTGCTTGACCCCACGGGCCGCACCGGCTTGCACGTGCCGCGCGTGCTGGCGGCGTTTTCCGTGCTATCGCTGGGGCGCGGCGGTTTCGAGCAGCTGGTGATCGATGAACCAGAGCTGGAGTTGCGCCGCACCACCGATGGCCGCTTGCTGGTGGCCGGCATCGACCTGTCGGGCGATTCGCAGGGCGACACGGCGGCGGCGGACTGGTTTTTCTCGCAATCCGAGTTCCTGGTGCGCGGCGGCCGCGTGCGCTGGGTCGACGAGCAACGCCAGGCGCCGCCGGTGCAGCTGTCCGATGTGCAGTTCGTGGCGCGCAACGGCTATGGCCGGCACCAGCTGCGTGTGGACGCCACGCCGGATGCGGCGTGGGGCGACCGCTTCACGCTCATCGGCCAGTTTCGCCAGCCCTTTTTCAGCCGCCACCCCGGCTACTGGCGCGAGTGGGACGGTCAGGCCTACGCCGACCTGGGCCGCGTCGATGTCTCCCGCCTGCGCCAGTACGCCGATCTGAAAACCGATTGGGGCGTCGACCTGCAAGGCGGCCACGGCGCGCTGCGCCTGTGGGCCGACCTGAAGAAGGGCGTGCTCACCAGCGCCACCGCCGACGTGGCGTTGGGCGCCGTGTCGGCCACCTTCGATCAGCGCCTGCAACCGTTGGCGTTTGCCTCGCTCACCGGCCGCATCGGCTGGCGCAACCCGGGCAGCGGCATGGAGGTCAGCACGCGCGATCTGCACTTCGTCGATGCCGACGGCCTGGCGTGGCCGGGCGGCAACGTGCGGCTCGGCTACCGCGACGGCGCCGGCGGCCTGCCGGCGGGCGGCGAGCTGGTGGGCGACAAGCTCGACCTGGCCGCGCTGGCCAAGATCGCGCAGCGCCTGCCGCTGCCGCCGGCCGTGCACGAGCGGCTGGCGCAGCACCCGGTGCAGGGGCTGGTCGAGCGCATCGACGCGCGCTGGAACGGCCCGCTGGAGGCGCCGCAAGACTGGCGCGTGCAGACGCGCGTCAGCGGCCTGGCGGTGGCCGCGCGCGCGGCGCCGGCGCGGCCCGGTGGCGAGCCGGTGGAGGGCATTCCCGGCCTGGAGGGCGCCGCCATCGAGCTGGAAGCCACGCCGGTCAGTGGCCACGCCGCGCTGGATATCCAGAACGGCGCGCTCGAGTTTCCTGGCGTGTTCCAGGAGCCGCGCATTCCGCTGGCCGAACTCAAGGCCACGGCGCGCTGGCGCGTGCGCGAGGGCGGGCACATAGAGCTGGACGTGGACCAGCTGGCGCTGAACAACCAAGATGCCACCGGCAGCTTCAAGGCGCACTGGCAGACCGCCGCCGGCCAGCAGGGCGCCGAGCGCTTTCCCGGCGTGCTGGATTTGTCGGGCTCGTTCAGCCGCGCCAACGGCGCGCGCATCCACCGCTACCTGCCGCTGGGCATTCCCAGCTCGGCGCGCGACTACGTGCGCAACGCAGTCCAAAAGGGCGAGGCGCGCGATGTGGCGGTGCGCGTCAAGGGCGATCTGCGCGAAGTCACCAGCCCGCGCGCGCCGCCCGGCAGCGAATTCCGCTTTGCCGGCAAGGTGCACGGCGTCACGCTGGCCTACGTGCCGCGCGCGCTGCAGCCGCCCGAGCAGGCCGCGTGGCCGGCACTGGAGGATCTGGCGGGCGAGCTGATCTTTGACCACAACAGCATGCAGGTGAAGAACGCCAGCGGCCGCGTGCAAGGCCACCCGGGCTGGCAGTTCACGCGCGTGCAGGCCGGCATCGCCGATCTGGGCAAGACGCGAGTGCTGGTCGATGCCGAGGGGCGCGGCCTGCTGGCGTCGGCGCTCGGCATCGTGCGTGCGTCGCCGGTGGCCGGCTTCATCCAGCACGCGCTGGACCGCGCCACCGCCAGCGGCGACGCCGGGCTGCACCTGAAGCTCGATCTGCCCATCGAGCGCATCCGCGACGCCAAGGTCGACGGCCGCATCACGCTGGCCGGCAACGACGTGCGCATCACGCCGGACACGCCGCAACTCGCGCAGGCGCAGGGCGCCGTCACCTTCAGCGACACCGGTTTTGCGCTGCAGGACACGCGCGTGCGCCTGCTGGGCGGCGAGGCGCGCCTTTCGGGCGGCACGCAGGCGAATGGCGCCGCGGGCGCGCCGTCGGTGCTGCTGCGCGCGGTGGGCACCGCCAGCGCCGACGCCCTGCGCGAGATGGCCGACTGGGCACCGCTGCCCGCGCTGGCGCGCCAGGCCAGCGGCAGCGCGGCGTACGAGGCGCAGATCGGCTTTCGCGCCGGGCAGCCCGACGTGTTGGTGACCAGCGACCTGCGCGGCATGGCGTTCGATTTGCCGGCGCCGCTGGCCAAGCCGGCCGACGCCGCCTGGCGCTTGCGATATGAGAGCGGTCGGGTGGCGGGCAACGACGACCGCGCGCGCTTTCGCGTCGCCGTGGCCGATCAACTGGCGGTTGAATACGAGCGCGAGGCCGAATCCGGCCGCGTGCTGCGCGGCGTCATCGGCGTCGGCCCGCAGGCCATGCCGCAACTGGCGCTGCCGGCCAGTGGCGTGGTGGCGCGCCTGCACCTGCCGCGGCTGGACGCCGAGGCGTGGGACGCGGCGCTGACGCGCGTGTTTGGTGACGACGGCAAGGTCCCCAACACGGGCGACACCAGCTTCGTGCCCACCGCCTGGTCGCTGCGCGCCGGCGAACTGGTGCTGGACGAGCACACCGCGCACGATGTGGCCGCCAGCGGCACGCGCGAGGGGCGCACCTGGCGCGCCGACCTGCAGGCGCGCGAACTGGCCGGCCGCATCGAGTACAGCGAAGGCGCCAGCGGTCGCGCCGGCAAGCTGCTGGCGCGGCTGTCGCGGCTGTCGATTCCCGCTGGCGGCGCCGAAGACCAGAGCCTGCTGGCGCAACCGCCGGCGCAGATTCCGGCGCTCGACGTGGTGGTGGAAGACTTCGAGCTGCGCGGCAAGAAGCTTGGCCGGCTGGAGGTCGAGGCCGTCAACCACGACGTGGCGCCGATCCGCCCCGGCGCCGGTGCGCTACAAGAATGGGAGCTGTCGCGGCTTGTCTTGCGTGCGCCAGAGGCCATTTTTACTGCCAACGGCAAGTGGGACGCGCAGGCGCGCGGGCCCGCGCTGCCGCTGAACCCCCGCGCGCCGCGCGCCGCCGGCGACCTGCGCCGCACCGCGCTCGACTTCAAGCTCGAGGTGCGCGACGCCGGCAAGCTGCTGGCGCGCTTCGACATGCCGGGCGTGCTGTCACGCGGCAAGGGCCAGCTGGACGGCAGGCTGAGCTGGCGCGGCGCGCCGTTCTCGCCGCACTACCCCAGCATGGCGGGCCAGCTGCATGTGGACGTGGGCGCCGGCCAGTTCCTCAAGGCCGACCCGGGCATGGCCAAGCTGCTCGGCGTGCTCAGCCTGCAGTCGCTGCCGCGCCGGCTGACGCTGGACTTTCGCGATTTGTTCTCGACCGGCTTCGCGTTCGACTTCGTGCGCGGCGACGTCGAGGTGCAGCGCGGCATCGCCAGCACCAACAACCTGCAGATGAAAGGCGCCACGGCCGCCGTGCTGATGGACGGCAGCGCCGACATCGACAAGGAAACGCAGAACCTGCGTGTGCTGGTCGTGCCCGAGATCGACGCCGGCACGGCCGCGCTGGTGGCCACCGCCATCAACCCGGTGATCGGCATCGGCGCCTTCGTGGCGCAGTTGGTGCTCAAGAAGCCGCTGATCAAGGCCGCCACGCGCGAATTCCACATCGGCGGCAGCTGGGACGACCCGCAGGTCACGCGCACCAATGCACGCGCCGAAGGCGGCGTGAGCGCACCGGCCTCGGCGCCCGCATCCGCCATCGAGCCGCAGAGCGAGGAAACCTCATGAAAGTCGCCGCCATCCAGATGGTCTCGTGTACCCGCGTGGCCGACAACCTGCGCGCCGCGCACGCGCTGCTCGCCGAAGCCGCGCAAGGCGGTGCCGAGCTGGCCGTGCTGCCCGAATACTTCTGCGTCATGGGCCAGCGCGACACCGACAAGCTGGCGTTGCAGGAGCCGCTGGGCAGTGGCCCGATCCAGGACTGGCTGGCCGCCACGGCGCGCGAGCTGAACCTGTGGCTCGTCGGCGGCACCCTGCCCCTGTCGTGCGAGCCGCGTGATGAAGCGCGCCGAAGCGTCGGGCCGCCCCAAGCGCAGGCAGCCCCCTCGGGGGGCAGCGCAGCACGCGAAGCGGCAGAGCGTGGGGGCAAGTGTCGCAATGCCAGCCTGGCGTTCAACCCGAGCGGCGAGCGCGTGGCCTGCTACGACAAGATCCACCTGTTCAAGTTTGACGACGGCAGCCGCGTGTACGACGAGGCGGCCGTGCTGGCGCGCGGCAGCCGGCCGACGCTGTTCGATCTGCCTTCGCGCGACGGCCACACCTGGCGCGTGGGCATGAGCGTGTGCTACGACCTGCGCTTTCCCGAGCTGTACCGCTTTTACGCCGCCGAAGGCGCCGACCTGCTGCTGGTGCCCAGCGCCTTCACTTACGTCACCGGCCAGGCGCATTGGGAACTGCTGCTGCGCGCCCGCGCGGTTGAAAACCTGTGCGGCGTGGTCGCCGCCGCGCAAGGCGGCACGCACGAGAACGGCCGCCGCACCTGGGGCCACAGCATGGTGATCGATGCCTGGGGCCAGGTGCTGGCGCAGCGGGCCGAAGGCGCGGGCGTGGCGTTGGCAGAGTTGGACTTTGCGGCGCTGGCGGCGCGGCG
>JAGOVZ010000018.1:0-6416 GCA_018060485.1 Ottowia sp.
TCGGCGATGGGCGCCAGTTGCGCCACGATGTCGGCCGCCCAGTCGGCCAGCGTCACGCGCTCAGGCCCGCGCTGCAGCAGCAGCCCGGGCTCGCGCCCGCGCGCGGCCGTGAGGTGCTGGTTGTTCTTCAGTGCCGCGATTTCATCCGGCGAATCGGGCGGACTGTCGCTCAGCAGGCAGTGCAGCAAGAACATATCCAGAAAACGCCCGGTGTCGGCGTTGATGCCGATCGGCTCGAACGGGTCCAGGTCCATCAGCCGCACTTCGACGTATTCGACGCCGCGCTCGCGCAGCGCGTGCAGCGGGCGCTCGCCGGGGCGAATCACCCGCTTGGGGCGGATGGTGCCGTAGAACTCGTTCTCGATCTGCAGCAGCGTGGTGGCCAGCTGGTTGTAGTCGCCGCCGGGGTTCTGGATGCCGATGGCTTCGTACGGCGGGTACGGCTGGGTCAAGGCTTCTTCGAGCGAGCCGCCGTAACTTTCAAGGCTGTTGTAGCTCACCGCCAGCGAAGCCTGCGCATCGCTTTGGTAGCCCAGCCGCCCCATGCGCAGCGAGGTGGCGTGCGGCAGGTACATGGTCCGCTCGCCCAGGGGCTGCAGTTCATGGTCGCGCCCGGCGACAAAGCTGGAGCACACCGCCGGCGAGGCGCCAAACAGGTACAGCACCACCACCGCGTTGCGGCGGAAGTTGCGGATGAGGGCAAAGTATTCCGCGCTGCTCACGCCCGGCAGCGACCAGTTGTAGTGGATGCCCGAAATGGTCTGCATGCGCCGGCCGTAGCGGTGGCTGAGGCCCATGCGGTACACGCTCTTGGCGCGGCCGACATTGCTGCCGCCGTAGCGGGCGATGGGAATGGTCTCGTCCGTCGGCAGTCCGCACGGCATGCTCGATACCCACAGCATCTCGTCGCCCAGCGCGGCCATCTCCTGGTAGACGACCTGGTGGATCTCGGTCAGCTCGGTCAATGCGCCGTCCACGCTGGCGTGTACGCCCGTCACCAGTTCAGGTTGCGATTCGCTGAAGTCGGTGGTGATGTGCGGGTGCGTCAACGGCGAGCCCAGCGGTGCCGGATGCGGCGTGAGCGCGAGGCGGCCATCGGGCTCGGCGCGCAGGCTTTCCTTCTCGATGCCGCGGCGGATGCCCCGCAAACGCTCGGCAGGCAAAGCGACCACGCGTTCGCTCAGGGTGTTCATGATTTTTCTACGGTTCTTGCACTGGGGCGCGAAGGTATCACAGCGCCGCGCTGGCCGCTGGCAGGCAAAAAGCCCGGCAAGACGGGGATATTCCACCAATTCGAGGCCATCACCGCACCAAATCTCGTTCTCTCGGGAGAAGCAGCGCCCTACACTGAGTCCAAAGTTACAAATCAGACAGGGAGTCGATGATGCAAGGTTCATGCGGGAAGGCGCTGGCCGGCGCCGCGGCCATCGTTTTTTCGCTGAGCGGCGCGGCCCAGCACACACAGCCTGCCATCAAGGGCGCCGGCGCGAGTTTTCCAGCGCTGATCTACCAACAGTGGGCCGCGGCCTATGCGCGCGAGAGCGGCGTGGCGCTGACCTACACCGCCACCGGCTCGGGCGACGGCATCAAGCAGGCGCGGGCCCGCAGCGTGGATTTCGGCGGCACCGACTCGCCGCTGGACGCCGACGCGTTGGCCAAAGCGCAACTGATCCAGATTCCGACCGTGGTCGGCGCCATCGTGCCGGTGGTCAACCTGCCGGGCGTGGCCAGCGGCGCCTTGCGGCTTGACGGGCCCACGCTGGCCGACATCTTCGGCGGCCAGATCAAGCAATGGAACGATGCGCGCATCGCCGCGCTCAACCCGTCGCTGCGTCTGCCGGCGCTGCCCATCACGCGGCTGGTGCGCGCCGACGAATCCGGCTCCACCGAAACCTTCACTCGCTACCTGGCCGCCACCTCGCCAGGGTGGAAGGGCAAGGCCAGCAAAAAGGTGGATTGGAACGGCGCGGTGACGGCCGCCAAAGGCACCGACGGCGTGACCGAGGCGCTGCTGCGCCACGAAGGCAGCATCGGCTACGTCTCTTACGACCGCGTCCAGAAGAAGCGGCTGGCGGCCGTGGCGCTGAAAAACGCCGACGGCCAGTTTGCGCTGCCGTCCGAGCGCAGCATCCAGGCCGCCGTGCGCGGTTCGGGCCTGGTCGACAACCCGTTTGCCTCGCTGCTGAACGCGCGCGGCGCCGACGCCTGGCCCATCGCCGAGCTGACCTACGTGCTGATCCCGAGCGATGCACAACGCGCCGCAGCGGCGGGGCCGACGCTGCAGTTCTTTGCCTGGGCCTTGCAAAAAGGCGACGCCATCGTGCGGCAGACCGGTTTTGTCGCCTTGCCGATGCTGGTGCAGGCGTCGGCGTTCAAGACCTTGCTCAGCGTGCGCGGCGCCGACGGCAAGATGCTGTCCGTCAAGCTCTGACGCGCTTGCAGCAGCGGCGGCAGGCTGCGCTCAACGCCGCGTGGCCAGCGCCTGCTTCACTTCGTTGGTGCCCTGTTCCGCGCCGCTCATGGGCACGGTCTCGCCCGCGCGGTCGGCGACTTGCGCCAGCGCGGCCAGCAGGCGCTCGGGCGTGTCGGGCGTCAATCCCAGATGCACGCCCTGGGTCAGGGTGATGTGCGCCGCCTCGTAGGTGCCGGCGCCGGCGGCAAAGATCATGCGGCTGGGCGCCTGTTCGCTCACCGCCACCAGCATGGCCGGCACCACCGCCTCGGGTTTGATGGCGTCCATCACCTCGGGCGGCAGCAGGCCCTCCGTCATGCGCGTGGCCGCCGTGGGCGCCAGCGCGTTGACGCGAATGTCGTGCTTGGCGCCTTCGATGCTGAGCGTCTGCATCAAACCCACCTGCGCCAGCTTGGCGGCGCCGTAATTGGCCTGGCCGAAGTTGCCGTACAGGCCGGTGGACGAGGTGGTCATCAGAATGCGGCCGTATTTTTGCGCCACCATGTGCGGCCACACCGCCTTGCACAGGTGCACGGCGCCCATCAGGTGCACGTCCAGCACCAGGCGGAAGTCCGCCAGCTCCATCTTGGCAAAGCTCTTGTCGCGCAGGATGCCGGCGTTGTTGACCACGATGTCGACGCGGTCCCAGGCATCGATGGCCTGCTGCACCATGGCCTGCACGGCGTCGAAGTCGGTGACCGAGGCGCCATTGGCCATCGCCTCGCCGCCCGCGGCCTTGATCTCGTCGACCACCTTTTGCGCCGCGCTGGCAGAACCGCCGCTTCCATCCACCGCGCCGCCCAGGTCGTTGACCACCACCTTGGCGCCACGCGCGGCCAGCGCCAGCGCATGCAGGCGCCCCAGGCCGCCGCCCGCGCCGGTGACGATGGCCACGCGGCCGGTGAAATCGATCTTGTCCATGATGTGTGTTGCTCCTTGCGGGGGCGACTTTAAATCAGCCTGCCGACACGCCCTGTTGCCGAGCGGACAAATGCCGCCCTGCTCTGCCCGCAAAATGCCGACATGGAACTGAACCACGACATCATCGACACCCCGCCGCGCGACGCCGCCAGCGTGGTGATGCTGCGCGACGCGCCCGATGGCCTGCAGGTGCTGCTGCTGCGCCGCCACGCTGATTCGGCCGTGCTGGGTGGCGCCTACGTGTTCCCGGGCGGCAAGGTCGATGCGGCAGACGCCGGCGCCGACACGCTGGCGCGGCTCGACCGCGCGCCGGCCGAGCTGCACGCGCGCCTGGGCGAGCCCGCGCTGTCGGCGAACCAGGCCGCCGCGCTGTACGTGGCAGCCGCGCGCGAGGCGGCCGAGGAATCGGGTGTGCTGTTTCTGCAAGTGGGCGCCAAAGAAACAGCCACCCACAGCGCCGACACCTGGGCCCGCCTGCGCGCCGGCGAGCCGTTTGCCGCGCTGCTGGCCGAGCATGGCGCCCGGCTTGACACCGACGCCCTCGCCCCCTGGTCGCGCTGGATCACGCCGCGCCGCCCGTCGGTGATGAACAAGCGCTTCGACACCCGCTTCTTCCTCGCCGCCGTGCCGCCGCTGCAAGAGGCGCGGCACGACGATTTCGAGGTCACCGAAGCGCGCTGGCTCACCCCGCGCACCGCGCTGCGCCAATACGCCGCGCACGAGATCGACCTGGCGCCACCGCAGATCATTGGCCTGCTGCACCTGATGCAGTCCCGCGACGTGGCGCACGCCATGCGGGATGCGCGCTCGCGCCCGCCGCCGCTCATCGTGACCCAGCAGGTTGAAACCGCCGAGACGCGCGTGCTGTGCTACCCGGGCGACGAACACCATCCGGTGCGCGAGCGCGCCCTGCCCGAGCCGATCCCGACGCGCGTCGTCTGGCGCAACAAGCGCTTCGAGCCGCCGCAAGGTTTTGGTGCATTCATTGATTGATATGCTTCTTATTTGATAGCTGCTCGCGCTTGTCCGTCAAGCGCCATAGCCCTAAAACGTTCGTAAACCTGAGACTTGCCATGCACCCCATCACCCGCCGCCAGACCCTGGCCGATCTGTTGCGCCGCACGGCCATCCGCCTACCGAACAAGCTGGCCATCGCCTGCGGCGACACGCGCTGGACCTATGCCGAGTTCGACGCGCTGGTCACGCGCCTGGCGGCCGGCCTGTCTCAGCGCGGCATCGGGCGCGGCGACCGCGTGGCGGTGCTGGCGCGCAACTCGCACGGCTTTGCCGCGCTGCGCTTTGCGCTGGCGCGGCTGGGCGCCATCCTGGTGCCGATCAACTTCATGCTGAAGGCCGACGAGGTGGCCTACATCCTGCGCCACGCCGGCGCCAAGACTTTGGCCACCGATTCGGGTCTGGCCCCATTGGGGCAAGCGGCGGCAGCTATGAATACTGAAGTAAAAGACTTCATCTGGCTGCCCAGCGAAGACCCGAGCGAGCCGGTGGGCGGCATGGCGAGCTTTCACGACCTGGCCGCCTGCACCGACGCCCTGCCCGACACCTCGCTGCAAAGCACCGACCTGCTGCAAATCGTCTACACCAGCGGCACTGAAAGCTCGCCCAAGGGCGCCATGCTCACGCACGACGCCGTGCTGTGGCAGTACGTCAGCTGCTGCCTCAACGCCGAGGTCGCTGAAAAAGATGTAGCACTCCACGCGCTTCCGCTGTACCACTGCGCGCAGTTGGACGTGTTCTTCGGCCCGGCAATCTACATCGGCTCGACCAACTTCATCACCAGCAAACCCACGCCCGACAACCTGCTGGCCATGATGGCCGCGCACGGCATCACCAGCTTCTTCGCCCCGCCCACGGTGTGGATCGCGCTGCTGCGCTCGCCGCTGTTCGACCAGACCGACTTGAGCCAGCTGGCCAAGGGCTACTACGGCGCCTCGATCATGCCGGTGGAGGTGATGAAGGAAATCGCGCGCCGCCTGCCGAACGTGCGCCTGTGGAACCTGTACGGCCAAACCGAAATCGCCCCGCTCGCCACCATGCTCGGCCCCGACGACCAGTTGCGCAAACCCGGTTCGGCCGGCCGCGCCGTCATCAACGTCGAGACGCGCGTGGTGAACGACGACATGCAGGACGTCGCCGTGGGCGAAGTCGGCGAAATCGTGCACCGCTCGCCGCACCTGATGCTGGGTTACTTCAACGACCCCGAGCGCACCGAAGCAGCCTTCAGCGGCGACTGGTTCCACTCAGGCGATCTGGGCACCATCGACGACGAGGGCTATATCAGCGTCGTCGACCGCAAGAAGGACATGATCAAGTCCGGCGGCGAGAACGTCGCCAGCCGCGAGGTCGAGGAAATGATCTACCGCCTGTCGCAGGTGAGCGAGGTGGCGGTCATCGGCTTACCCGACGCCAAGTGGATCGAAGCGGTGACGGCGGTGATCGTGGTCAAGCAGGGGCAGGAGTTGACCGAGCAGGAAGTCATCGACCACTGCAACGCGCACATGGCGGCGTTCAAGAGCCCGAAGCGCGTGGTGTTTGTGGAGGCGCTGCCGAAGAACCCGAGTGGGAAGTTGCTGAAGCGCGAGCTGCGGAAGACCTTTGTGGAATGACGCGCCCATGATTCTTTCGCCCCCGGCCCCATCTCAGGCCAGCGCGCGGGCGCGCAACTGGACGATACGCTGGCCAACCTGCACAGCCCGCTGCGCCAAGCGGGGCTGGCCAACCCAACACTGGGCGCTGGCAGCCTGCTCAAGATCTATCTGCGCGATGCGGCGCTGGCCGCGTCGGTTCAGGCGCGCCTGCGCGAGCGGATTCCCAGCGCGCCGCGGATGCTCATGCTGGTCGGCGACATCTGCCGGCGCGAACTGCTGCTGGAAATCGACGGCGAACACCTGGCCGATTGAAGCAGCCAGTCAACCCTTCAACTTCAAAAACGATAGCTGCTTGCGCTTGTCCAGCAAGCACTGGTGACCAAAAGAGCTTGAATTTCAGTTGCATGGACGCGGCGCCAGGCCGCACTCGGCCGGGG
>JAGOVZ010000018.1:6516-13216 GCA_018060485.1 Ottowia sp.
GAAGCAGCCAGTCAACCCTTCAACTTCAAAAACGATAGCTGCTTGCGCTTGTCCAGCAAGCACTGGTGACCAAAAGAGCTTGAATTTCAGTTGCATGGACGCGGCGCCAGGCCGCACTCGGCCGGGGCGGAAACGGGGTCAGGGGAAGAAACGGGAAGAAACGGCGGGAAGAAACGGGGTCAGAAAGAAACGGGGTCAGAAGAAAGAAACGGGGTCAGAAGACAATAAAGAAACGGGGTCAGATGACAATTACGCCGTCACCGGCTCCAGCTTGAAGTCCACGTGGACCGTGGCGAACGGGCAAATCACGCCACCGCCTTCGACGCGCTCCAGCAGGCCCAGGTCGGCCAACACCACCACATCGTCGTGCACGCGGCGCACGTCGCGCGCCACCAGCCGTGCCAGTTCGCGCACCGGCAGCGCCCCCCGGCCCGGCGCGGCACGCACCAGTTCCCAGCGTTTCTCGGTGAGCTGGCCAAAAAACTGTGCCGGGCTCTCGAAATTCAGCACTTCGCCGGCATAACGCCCGCGCGACGCAGCCTTGCCGGCCGCGCGCAGGCCGGCGCGCCAGTCGGTCATCTGCGTGATGGTCAAGGTCCGTTCAGTCATGTTTTTCTCCTTGCGTCGATGGCGGCGATGAAATCTTCCACCAGTTGCTCAGGCCCCTGGAAAATGTAGTCCGCCTCGTGCCCGTCGATATGGCAATGGTCGCCCTTGCCGGGCTCGTTGTCGAAGCCGATCACACGCTCGCCGCCCACCACGTAAGCCGCCCGGTACTTGTAGTCGTGTCTAGAGGGCGGCGTCGGCGAGGGCACCTTCCAGACGATCAGCTCAATCACGTCTCCCTCGGCTGTCACGTCCTTGAAGGGTGCGATGAGCTGGGCGCGCATGTTGTCATATATGACAACAATATCGACTGATGTCAATGACGACAACGACCACAGCTCGCCACAGGCGTTTGTCGTGACCCTTGGGGTTCAGTGTCGAGTGAGAGACCTTGGGACCTTCACCTTCGGCCCATTCATTTCGCTATGACATTCGAAGCTTTCCGCGCATGTCCCGCAAGGCATCGGAGGCAAAGCACCCGGAATCCGTTCAATGCGCCGCTGCCTGCTTGCTCCCGCCACGCGTCTTCTTGAACACAGTCACCACCGCCACCACGATACCGCCGGTGACGATGCCGACGACGGCGTTGCACAGTTGCTGCAGCAGCGTGCCGGCCAGGCCGCCGCCAGCGGCGGCCGTCCACTCCTGGATCAGGTGGTGGATCCACGGCACGCCGTGCGCGATGATGCCGCCGCCGACCAGGAACATCGCCGCCGTGCCGGCAATCGACAGGAACTTCATCAGCCACGGCGCCAGCCACAAAATGCCGCGGCCGACGGCTTGCGCGGCGCTGCTGGCTTTTTGGCTCAGGTACAGCCCCAGATCGTCGAGCTTGACGATGCCGCCCACCAAACCGTACACGCCCACCGTCATGATGAGGGCGATGCCGACCAGCACCGCCAGCTGCGTCCAGAAATCGGCCTGCGCGACGGCACCCAGCGTGATGGCGATGATCTCGGCCGACAGGATGAAGTCGGTGCGCACGGCGCCCTTGATCTTGTCTTTTTCCATCGCGGCCAGGTCGGCGTTCGGGTCTTCCAGCGCGGCCTGCAGTTCGGCGTCGTGCGTGTCGGCCTCTTCCTTGTGCAGGAATTTGTGGGCGACTTTCTCGAAGCCCTCGAAGCACAGGAAGGCGCCGCCCACCATCAGCAGCGGCGTCACCGCCCAGGGCGCAAAAGCGCTGATGGCCAGCGCCGCCGGCACCAGAATGGCCTTGTTGAGCAACGAGCCCTTGGCCACCGCCCACACCACGGGAATTTCGCGGTTGGCCGACACGCCGGTGACCTGCTGCGCGTTCAGCGCCAGGTCGTCGCCCAGCACGCCGGCGGTTTTTTGTGCCGACAACTTGGTCAGCACGGCCACGTCGTCGGCCATGGCGGCGCTCTTGCGCGCGGCGACCTTGGTCATGACGGCGACATCGTCCAGGACGGTGGCAATGTCGTCGAGCAGCATCAGCAGGCTGGAGGCCACGGTGAATTCCCTCTGTTGAAATTTGTTCGTTTATACGTGATTTTGGCCGCTGGCGCTTGCTGGACGTGCGCGGGCAGCTCCTGAATTCGCAGCACCCAGGCGCCGATGGCATCCGGGTCGTTGACCGCGCGCAGCGCGTCGAACGCCTGCTCGGCTTCGGGATAGGCCACGCGCAGGTAGTTCAGCCACTGCTTGAGCCGGCCCGCGCGGTGGCGGCGCTCGACCCGGCCGCACACGTCGCGCCAAAAATCGGCCAGCAGCGGCACGACGCGGCGCCATGGTAAGACGGCCACCGCGGCATCGCTGTAGGACGCCGACGCATCGAATTCGTCCACGCCGGCCCGCGCAATGGCCAGGGCCAGCCCCGGGCGCCGCACCATGCCGCGGCCCAGCATCAGCGCGTCGCAACCGGTGACCTTGCGGCAGCGCGCCGCGTCGGCCACGCTCCAGATGTCGCCGTTGGCGATGACCGGCAGACGCACCGCTTCTTTCACTTGCGCGATGGATTCCCAATACGCCGGCGGCCGGTAGCCGTGCGCCTTGGTGCGGGCGTGCACGGCCAGTTCGCTGGCGCCGGCGCTGTCGATGGCGTGCGCGCAATCGAGCAGGCGCGCTTCGTCATCCACGCCCAGCCGCATCTTGGCCGACACCGGCACATCGGCCGGCACGGCGCGGCGCACGGCAGCGACGATGGCGTGCACCAGCTCGGGCTCGTTCAGCAGCACGGCGCCGCCGCGGTGGCGGTTGACGGTCTTGGCCGGGCAGCCGAAGTTGAGGTCGATGCCGGCCGGCGCCAGTTCGGCCAGGCGCGCGGCGTTCTCGGCCACGCAGACTGCGTCGGACCCCAGCAGTTGCGGGCGCACCGGGACGCCGGCGCGCGTGCGGCTGCCGCGCAGCAGCTCGGGCACCACGCGGGTGAAGCTGCGCGCGGGCAACAGCTGATCGGTGATGCGGATGAATTCCGACACGCAGCGGTCCACGCCGCCCGTGCGCGTCAGGATGTCGCGCAGGCCGTGGTCGAGCAGGCCCTCCATGGGCGCCAGGATGAGTGTCGGGGTCAAGGCAGGCAAAGCGGGTGGTTCATCAGGCGCGCGGCCAAGCGCGCCAGGCTGCGCATTGTCGCCTTGCCGGTCGCGTGCTTTACGATGGAGCCTGCGCCGCCAGAGCGCCTGTTTTTTTGACGGAGTCGAACGATGACTGTCTGTTTGCGAATGATGATGGCTGCAGCCACCGCGCTGTGCCTGGGTTGGGGCGCCACCAACGCGGCCATGGCGCAGCAGGCTGCGGCGCCCGCCGTTGCCGCCGCACCCGCTCCCGAAGGCAGTGCCGACGGCCGGCACGGCACCTTCAAGGCCGTGCAGGGCGATGTCACCGTCGTGCGCGGCACCCTGCGCAGCGCGGCCGTGGTGGCAGCCGGCGTGCAGGCCACCGACCGCATCGTCACCGGGCCTAAAAGCGCCGCATCGCTGACGCTGCGCGATGGCACCGTGCTGTCGGTGGGGCCCGACAGCGTGATGGACTTGTCGCAGTTCGCCTTCAACCCCACCACGCAAGACGGCAACGTGCTGGTCTCGCTGCTGCGCGGCAGCCTGCGCATGGCCACCGGGCTGATTGCCAAGGTCAAGCCCGAGCAGGTGAAAGTCACCACGCCCACCACCGTGATCGGCGTGCGCGGCACCGATTTCATTGTTGAGGAGAACCCGTGAAGCGCCCCTTTCATGGCCTGCTGGCGCCGCTGCTGCTGACCCTGGCCGCCTGCGCGCCCGCCACGCGCGTGGTGCTGCTGCCGCAGGAAGGCGTGCCGACGGCGGCGGTCGAAGTGCAATCCCAATCCACCCACGTGGTGCTGGCCAAGCCCTACCAGGTGGCCGAGGTGCGCGAGCGCGGCGAGGTGGAACAAAAGCAGACCGACGCCAGCGACGTGCAAAAGCGCTACGGCCAACTGCTGTCGGTGCAGCCGGCGGCCGAGCAGCGCTTCACGCTGTTCTTCATGCCGGGCGGCTCGGCGCTCACGCCTGAATCGACCACCGCGCTGGCCGACATCCTGTCGCGCGCCACCGAACGCTCGGGCGGCGAAGTGGTGGTCATCGGCCACACCGACCGCGTCGGCACGGTGGAATCCAACGATGCGCTGTCGCTGCAGCGCGCGCAGGCGGTGCGCCAGTTGGTGATCGGCCGCGGGTTTGACGCTGCGCGGGTCGATGCCGTCGGCCGCGGCGAGCGCGAACCGGTGGTGCCGACGGCCGACGAGGTGGACGAACCCAAGAACCGCCGCGCCGAAATCGTGGTGCGGTGATGGGCTTGCCGCTGGGCCGCTGGCTCGCGGGCGTGGTGGCGCTCGTGTGGGCCACCGCAGCGCAGGCTGCCGCGCCGTTCGAAGACTCCATGGCCCAGCGCACGCTGGCCTGCACCGCCTGCCATGGCGATCAGGGCCGCGCGGGCCCCGATGGCTATTACCCGCGCCTGGCGGGCAAGCCGGCCGGCTACCTGTACCACCAGTTGCTCAACTTCCGCGACGGGCGCCGGCACTACGGCCCGATGACGCGCATGGTCGATGTGCTGAGCGATGCCTACCTGATGGACATCGCGCGCCACTTTGCCGCCCTGCAGGTGCCCTACCCGCCGCCGCAGCCGCTGGCCACGCCGCCGGCGCCCGCTGCGCTGGCGCGGGGCCGCACGCTGGCGCTGCAAGGCGACGCCGGCCAGCGCCTGCCGGCCTGCGTGCAGTGCCACGGCGAGCGCCTGACCGGCGCGCTGCCCGACGTGCCCGGCCTGCTGGGCCTGCCGCCCGATTACCTGACGGCCCAACTGGGCGGGTGGCGCACCGGCCAGCGCCGCGCCCACGCGCCCGATTGCATGGCCAGCATCGTGCAGCGCCTGTCCGACCGCGACGCCTACGCGGTGGTCAGCTGGCTGGCCAGCCAGCCGGTGCCGGCCGATTCGCGCCCGGCGCCTGAAAAGCCTGCGCTGCCCGCCGAGTTTGCCGGCCTGAAATGCGGCAGCGCCCCGCCACCGGAGCCGCACCGTTGATGGCCGCGTCAGAACGCAGCGATCCCACGCGCCCTCGGCGCTGGCTTTGGCGCTGGGGCGTGGGGTTGGCCGCGCTGACGCTGCTCGCCATCGGCCTGCTTTGGCACCTCAACTACAACGACGGCGTGGACATCACCGCCGCCGAGCCGGCGCCCGCCGATGCCGCCACGCTGGCACGCGGCACCTATCTGGCGCGCGTGGGCAATTGCCTGGCCTGCCACACGGCGCGCGGCGGCGTGCCGGCGGCGGGCGGGCGCCCATTGGCCACGCCCTTCGGCACCGTGTACACCAGCAACCTGACGCCCGACACCGACACAGGCATCGGCCGCTGGAGCGCCGGCGCCTTCTGGCGCGCGCTGCACCATGGCCGCTCGGTCGACGGGCGGCTGTTGTACCCGGTGTTTCCCTACACCCACACCACGCTGCTGACGCGCGCCGACAGCGACGCGCTGTTTGCCTACTTTCGCGGCCTGCCCGCCACGCGCGCCCAGGTGCTGCCGCACGAACTGCGCTGGCCCTACAGCACGCAGGCGGCGCTGGCGGTGTGGCGCGCGCTGTACTTCCGGCCCGGCGGTTTTCAAGCCGATCCAGCGCACAGCGAAGCCGTCAACCGCGGCGCCTATCTGGTGCAAGCCGTGGCGCATTGCTCGGCCTGCCATGCGCCGCGCGACCGGCTGGGTGGCGCCGACTGGCGCGACCTGAGCGGCGGCATGGTGCCCGGGCTCGGCTGGTACGCGCCGTCGCTCACCAACGCGGCCGAAGCCGGCGTCGGCCCCTGGCCCGAGGCGCAGATCGTGCGCCTGCTGCGCACCGGCGCCGCCCAGCAAGGCGTGGCCAGCGGGCCGATGGCCGAGGTGGTGTTCCACGGCACGCAGTACCTGACCGAAGCCGACGCGGCCGCCATGGCCGCCTACCTCAAGGGACTGCCGCAGCAGCCCGCAGCCCGCCCCGATGCGCCGCCCAACGCCGCGCCGAGCCGGCTGGCCACGGCCGGCGCCAAGCTGTACGAGCAGCATTGCGCCGCCTGCCACGGCGCCCAGGGCGAAGGCGTGCCCGGCGCCTATCCGCCGCTGGCCGGCAACCGCGCGGTGACGCTGGCGCAGACCGAGAACCTGCTGCAAACCGTGCTGCACGGCGGCTTTGGCCCGGCGACTGCGGGGCGACCGCGGCCGTACGGCATGCCGCCCTTCACGCTGACGCTCAGCGACACCGAGATCGCCGCCGTGCTCAGCCACATCCGCAGCGCCTGGGGCCACCGCGCGAGCGAGGTGTCGCCGCTGCAGGTGCTGCAGATGCGCCAGGCCAGCAGCGGCAACCTGCGCTGACGGCTGCGGCTGCGCCGATGGCGGCCCGTCGCATCATCACAATGGCTATGAAACGGCCGGCGCGGTAACACACTGTCACCATTGGCGCCTATACTGCTTCTCACGTCAGCCGGTGGGAGTTCAGTCGCCGGTATACCTCAAGAAAAATGCCAAGACCGCGGCGGCAGGTCGGGAGAGATAAAACGAAAGGCAAGCCATGGCATTGAACTGGTTCACCCCCAAACAAGGCGCGCGGCGCCGCGCGCCCGGCGATGCCGCCGAGCCCGGCG
>JAGOVZ010000018.1:13316-21725 GCA_018060485.1 Ottowia sp.
GCCCGGCGATGCCGCCGAGCCCGGCGGCGCGCACATCAACGGCCACGCGGCGCCCGGTATCGACGGCCCCCTGGCCTGGCCCGAGGTGGTGCGCCAGCTGGGGCAGGAAGTCGCCATGTCGCTCAACGCCGCGTCCGAGCAACTTGACCGCCTGAACCGGCTGGAGCCCAGCCTGGTGCGCAGCCTGGTGCCGATCACCGAATCGGTCGAGCGCGCGCGCCAGGCCGGCATGGCCGCGCAACACGTGCTGCGCCTTTGCGAAGACCCGCCGCCGCAGCACCGCGAGGTGCTCAACCTGGCCGACGTGGTGCGTGCCGTGCTGATCGCGCGCGGCGAGTGGCTGATGCGCCGCCAGGTCAACGTGCGCAAGGGCCTTGCGCAAACGCAGGTGTTTGCCGATTCCAGCATGCTGTACATGCTGGTCGATGAGCTGGTGCTGTGGGCTGGCCAGCTGGCGACGCAGATCGCCGTCACGGTCGACAAGTCGCGCACCACCGGGCGCCCGCGCCTGCGCGTGTCGGCCTGGTGCAACCCGGCGCAGGTGCCCGAGCCGCTGTGGCGCAGCATGCGCTGGACGCTGTGGCACCAGCTGGCGCGCACGCTGGGTGCGGTGTCGCAGCTCGACATGCGCGACGACCACGTGCGCGTCACCCTCAGCCTGGCGCCGGTGACCGAAGAGCAACTGACCACCGCCATCGAGGAATCGGTCGGCCCCTCCAGCGTGTCGGCCGTCATCCAGGGCTGCCGCGTGCTCGTCGTCACCGCCAGCGCGCAGCGCCGCGCCCAATGCCTGCAGGCGCTGGCCGGCTACGGCCTGATGGTGGACGTGGCCGAAGACATGCACCAGGCCGAGCGCCTGGCGCTGCAATACCTGCCCGACGCCGTGGTGTACGACGACAGCGTGAACGACAGCGCGCTCGAACGCCTGCGCGACGAGCTGCACGCGCGCAGCGGCACGCCGGTGGCCGTGATCGAGATTCACGCGCAGGCGGGCGCGAGCGACTTCCACGCCTCCACCATCGGCTCGGTCTCCACCGGGCACGTGGCCGCCGGCTCGCTCAACCAGTCGCTGGGGCCGGCACTGGTCTTTGAGCTCTGCAAGGTGATGTAACCGCCTGTGCCGCCTGCGGCGACTTCCCCCAAGGGGGACAACGCTGGCGGCCGGGGAGACCCCGGCCACGGCGTTCCGTTGTGGCCTGCTCCGCGGCCTTTCGGTACTATGATGTTGATAGCTGGTTGCGCTTGTCTGGCAAGCGCTGGGGCCTGATTTTTCTTTGATTGCATCGATGCCGACACCGCACCTGCCCCGCCTGGGCCACGCCTTGCGCGCGTTGCTGCACGAGCGGCGCCATGCCGCGCTGGGCACGCTGGATGCTGCGGGCGCGCCGTTTGTGTCGATGGTGCCGTTTGCCGTCGATGCCACGGCGGGGCGGCTGGTGCTGCACATCAGTGGGCTGGCCGCGCACACCGGCCACATGGCGGCCGAGCCGCGTGTGTCGCTGCTGGTCACGGCGGCCGACGCGGCCGGCCAGCCGGTGCACGACCTGGCGCGCGTCACGCTGCAGGCGCTGGCGCACACGCCGGCGCCCGGCGCTGCGGATTGGGCGTCGGCGCGCGCGGCGTACCTGGCGCGCTTTCCCGAGGCCACGCCGATGACCGAGCTGCCCGACTTCCGCTTCATCACGCTGCAAATCACCGGCGCGCGGCAGGTGGCCGGCTTCGGCGCCGCGCGCAGCGTGCCGGCAGACGAACTGGCATCGATACTGGCGGCATGAACCGACCGCGCAACGCCTTTCGATTTGCTCCTGAAAAAGAAGCTGCCCGCGCTTGACCAGCGTGCGCCGGAGCCATGTTTGACTCAAAACTCGACGACCTTGAGGTGGTGCACGAAGACGCGCACTTGCTGGCGCTGGTCAAGCCCGCCGGCCTGCTGGCCGTGCCCGGGCGCGGCAGCGACAAGGCCGATTGCCTGATCACGCGCGCCCACCAGCGCTGGCCCGATGCGCGCGTGGTGCACCGGCTCGACCAGGCCACCAGCGGCCTGATGCTGCTGGCGCGCGGCTTGGCGATGCAGCGCGCCCTAAGCGCCGCCTTTGCCGAGCGCCGCGTGCGCAAGCACTACCAGGCGCTGGTGCACGGCCGCGCCGATCTGCCAGCCGACGCCGACGCTGGCTGGGCCGAGATCGATCTGCCCCTGTTGATCGACTGGCCGAACCGCCCGCGCAGCGCGGTCAACCACGCCGCCGGCAAGCCCAGCCGCACGCGCTGGCGCCCGGTGGCGTACGACGCTGCCAACGACATCACCCGGCTGGCGCTGCAGCCGCTCACCGGCCGCTCGCACCAGCTGCGCGTGCACCTGCAGGCCATCGGCCACCCCATCATCGGCGACGCACTGTACGGGCCCGCCGGTGACGGCGCGCCGCGCCTGATGCTGCACGCAGGCGGGCTTGAACTCGCGCACCCGGCCAGCGGGCACCCGTTGGTGCTCTACAGCGCGGTGCCGTTCTAGGCGCCGGAACTTCGCGCCGGCAGCGCGCCTCCCACGGCCATGCACGCACCGCACGTCGACCCGCTCAACCGCCGCCGCGCCACGGCCGCGCTGGTGGCCCTGCCTTGGCTTTGGACGGGCGCGCGGGCGCAGCCGGCGGTGCGCCATCGGCTCACGCCGGCGCAGACCGAGGGGCCGTTCTACCCAGTGGCGCTGCCCGCCGACAGCGACGCGGATCTGCTGCGCAACGGCGCGCGGCCCTACGCGCAGGGCACGCCGGCGCGCGTCGAAGGCCGTGTGCTGGACGTCGATGGCCAGCCGGTGAAGGGTGCGCAGATCGAAATCTGGCAGTGCGACCAGCAGGGCCACTACCACCACCCGCGCGACGGCGGGCGCGCCGACCCGGCGTTCCAGGGTTTCGGCCGCACGACCGTGGCTGCCGATGGCGCCTGGCGGTTCCGCACCATCCGGCCGGCGCCCTACACGGGGCGCACACCGCACATCCACGTCAAGGTGCGGCTGGGCACGCGCGAACTGCTCACCACGCAGTTGTACGTCGAGGGCGACCCGGGCAACGCGCGCGATTTTCTCTGGCGCAGCCTGGATGAGCACGGGCGTCGCGCGCTGACGCAAGCCTTCAGCGCCAGCGCGGATGGCTTGCAGGCCGCGTACACACTCATCGTTGCGGCCTGAAAAAAGCGCGCGCAGCCTGCGGCGTGGCGCCACAGCGGGGCGGGTTGCCGTCCTACGCAGGCCGCAAACGCCGGCTCGTAAAGTCCTTACACCTTTCGATCAACTCCAACGAGGACATTCGCCATGAAAAAAATGAACCTGCGCAGCATCGGTCTGGCCGTCGCGCTCGGCTTGGGCAGCATCGCCATGGTCGGCTGCACGACCACACCCAAGGGTGCCGAGGCATCAGGCCCCACGGCCCGTGCCGCAATCGATCGTGAGGTGGACGCCACGCTTTCGCGCCTGTACAGCACAGTGCCTGGCACGCGTGAAATGGTGCAGCGCGCGGCCGGTGTGCTGGTGTTCCCGTCGGTGGTCGGCGGCAGCTTCGTGGTCGGTGCCGAATACGGCAAGGGCGCACTGCGCGAAGGCGGCATCACCACCGGTTATTACTCGATGACGGCAGGCTCGATCGGCTTCCAGGCCGGTGGCCAGTCGAAGGCAGTGATCTACGTGTTCAACACCGGCGAGGCGCTGCAGAAGTTCAAGGCCAGCAACGGCTGGACGGCCGGCGCCGATGCCACCGTGGCGGTCGGCAAGATCGGCGCCAACGGCTCGGTCGACACCGAAACCATGAAGCAGGCCGTGAGCAGCTTCATCCTGACCAACGTGGGCCTGGAAGCAGGTGCCTCGGTGGGCGCCGCCAAGGTGACGCGCATCAGCCTGTAAGGGCATCGGGCATGTCGGCCACGCGCCGGCAAGCCAGAATTCATTTGATGGACGCCGCGCACTGTCGCGGCGTTTTTCTTGGGCGCCAGATGCGCTAAATTGCCTGGCATGACGGATCCCGACCCCCACCTGTTCATCCTCACCGGCGCCTCGCGCGGCATGGGCTTGGCCATGGCGCGCCAGTTGCTCGTGCCCGGCCACACCGTGCTGACCTTGTCGCGCCTGCCCAGCGACGATCTGGCACGGCACGCTGAATCGGCCGGCGCGGGGTTGACGCAATGGTCGGTCGACCTGGCCGACAGCGCGCCCGTGGCCGAGCGGCTGTCAGCGTGGCTGGGCGAGTTCGACGTCGGCCAATTCGCCAGCGCCAACCTGATCAACAACGCCGGCGTGATCCCCGCCATCGGGCCGCTGCGCGACGCCGACGGCCTCGATCTGGCCAACGCCCTGCGCGTGGGGCTGGAGGCGCCGATGCTGCTGACGGCCGCCTTTCTGGGCGCCACGCGCGACTGGCGCGGCGTGCGCAAGGTGCTCAACATCTCGTCGGGCCTGGGCCGGCGCGCCATGGCCTCGCAAGCCGCCTACTGCGCGGCCAAGGCCGGCATGGACCACTTCACCCGCTGCCTGGCGCTGGACGAGGCGCCGCTGGCCCACGGCGCCAAGGTGTGCTCGCTGGCGCCCGGCGTGATCGACACCGACATGCAGGTGCAACTGCGCGGCGCTGATGCGCAGGCGTTTCCCGACCGGGCGAACTTCGAGCAGTTGAAAAGCGGCGGCCAGCTCATCTCGCCCGACGAGGCCGCGCGCCGCGTGCTGGCCTATCTGGCACGCCCGGACTTCGGCGCCGAGCCGGTGGCCGATGTGCGCGGCTGACGCGCGGCCATCGGTCTCACTACAGTTTGAATAGCGGCTTGCGCACGACCCGCAAGCGCTGGCGGCCTTTTTGGCTTAAAAAACCCGCCGCTCAATACACCTGCGGCACGATCATCCCCTGCGGCACCGGATGCCGCACGTAGTCCTGGTTGCGCATGCGCGGCGGCAGCACCACCTCGGGCCGCTCGACTTCCTCGTACGGCAGTTGCGACAGCAGGTGGGTGATGCAGTTCAGGCGCGCCTTTTTCTTGTCGTCGGCCGGCACGATCCACCACGGCGCCTCGGGGATGTGGGTGCGCTCCAGCATCTCTTCCTTGGCCTTGGTGTAGTCCTCCCAGCGGCGGCGGCTTTCCAGGTCCATGGGGCTCAGCTTCCACTGCTTGAGCGGGTCGTGAATGCGGCCCAGAAAGCGCAGGTTCTGCTCGTCGTCGCTGATGCTGAACCAATACTTAATGAGCACGATGCCCGAGCGCATCAGCATCTTCTCGAACTCGGGCACGGTGCGGAAGAACTCCTCGAGCTCCTCGTCCGAGCAAAAGCCCATCACCCGCTCGACGCCGGCGCGGTTGTACCAGCTGCGGTCGAACAGCACCATTTCGCCACCGGCCGGCAGGTGCGGCACGTAGCGCTGAAAGTACCACTGCGTTTTTTCACGGTCGTTGGGCGCCGGCAGTGCCACCACGCGCGCCACGCGCGGGTTCAGGCGCTGGGTGATGCGCTTGATGACACCGCCCTTGCCGGCCGCGTCGCGCCCTTCAAAGATGATGACCACCTTGCGTTTGGTGTTGGCCACCCAGTCCTGCAGCTTGACCAGCTCGCCCTGCAGGCGAAACAGCTCGCGGAAATACTGCTGGCGCGCCGCCTTGTATTCGCTGGCGTCGGTCAGCACCCCGGCCAGCTGGTCGATGTTGCGGTCTTCCAGCTCCATCTCCAGCTCTTCGTCGTAGCCGTCCAGCACGTCGCTGCGCAGGCGGTTGATCAGTTCTTCTTCGCTCACTTGGGCTCGCTCCAGTGCATCGCAGGTCGCCACCTTAACCATGGCGCGTGACAGTCTGATGACTGTCATATTGGCGCCGGCGCTGTCAGGGTTCTGTTGCCTGATGGCGGCATACTGTGCGTTTTATCCAGCCCGTTCAACCACAAGAGGAGACTCGAATCATGGCCCGTGAAGTTGTTGTTGCAGGCGGTGTGCGCACCGCCATCGGTACTTTTGGCGGCAGCCTGAAGGACATTGCCCCGGTCGACATGGCCGCCACCGTCGTCAAGGAAGCGCTGGCGCGCGCCAAGGTCGAGGGCAAGGACGTGGCCCAGGTCGTGTTCGGCCACGTGGTCAACACCGAGCCGCGCGACATGTACCTGAGCCGCGTGGCGGCCGTCAACGGCGGCTGCCCGAAGGAGACGCAGGCCTTCAACGTCAACCGCCTGTGCGGCTCGGGCCTGCAGGCCATCATCTCGGCCAGCCAAGGCATTCTGCTGGGCGACTACGACGTGGCCATCGGCGGCGGCTGCGAGAACATGAGCCGCGCGCCCTATGCCAACCTGACCAACCGCTTTGGTGCGCGCATGGGCGACACCAAACTGGTCGACATGATGGTCGGCGCGCTGCACGACCCCTTCCACACCATCCACATGGGCGTGACGGCCGAGAACGTGGCCAAAGAGTTTGAAATCACCCGCGAGCAGCAGGACGCACTGGCGCTTGAAAGCCATCAGCGCGCCGAAAAAGCCTGGGCCGAAGGCCGCTTCAAGGACCAGATCGTGCCCATCATGCTGAAAAGCAAGAAGGGCGACGTGGCGTTCGAGAAAGACGAGCACTTCCGCGCCGGCGCCAAGCTGGAAGACTTCACAAAGATGAAGCCGGTGTTCATCAAGGAAAACGGCACCGTGACCGCCGCCAACGCCAGCGGCATCAACGACGCCGCCGCCGCCGTGGTGCTGATGGAAGCCGCCGCCGCCAAGGCCCGCGGCGCCACGCCGATGGCGCGCCTGGTCGGCTACGCCACGGCCGGTGTCGAGCCCAAGATCATGGGCATCGGCCCCGTGCCGGCCACCAAGGCGGTGCTGGCCAAAACGGGCCTGAAGCTCGACCAGATCGACATCATCGAAGCCAACGAGGCGTTTGCCGCGCAGGCCTGCGCCGTCACCAAGGGCCTGGGCGCCGACCCGGCCAAGGTCAACCCCAACGGCTCGGGCATTTCCCTCGGCCACCCGATTGGCGCCACGGGCGCGATCATTACGGTCAAGGCCATTTACGAGTTGCACCGCACCGGCGGCAAGTACGCGCTGGTGACCATGTGCATCGGCGGCGGCCAGGGCATCGCGGCGATCTTTGAGCGGATGTGAGTATCACCGCACTGCACTATTGATTCAATAGCTGCCCGCGCCCGCTGGACATGCGCCAGCGGGCGTTTTTGCTTCTGCTTTCAGTGAAAGTCGCTTTCGCGTTGATGCCGCACGGCCGCGACCACCACCGTCGTCTGATCGACGATCTCGAACAGCGCCACGTAGCCCGCGTGACCGAACGGGATGACCAGTTCGCGCAGGAACGGACTGGCGCCGACCTTGCGACAGGTGAAGGGGAAACGGCGCAACAACTGCAGGCCTTCGGTGATCGCGTCGAGCGCCGCTTGCGCCCCCTGCAAATCACCCACGCCGAGCGCCAACTCGCGCTCCAGCACAAAGTCGAACAGCCGATCAAGGTCTTGCTGCGCCTCGGCCGTCAGAAGGACGGTGTAGCTCACCGCCGGGCGCGCGGTGTAGCACGGGCGGCAGCCAGGCGTTGCGCAAGGCGCTCCACCACCGCATCGGCTTGCACATAGCGACCGCTGGCGCGCGCCTCGGCCAACGAAGCCATGCCGCGCTGCACGAAATCGGCCTGATTCAAGCGCTGTTGCACAGAATCGCGCACCGCCGCTTCGACGAAGGCAGACAGGCTTTCGTCCTCGTGCAAAACCTGTTCGAGCTGCGCGCGGAACTCAGGCGCGACGCGGACCGAGGGGATAACGGAGCTTTTCATGGCGACCAGTGTATTGCAAATGCGATGCACGCACCGCTGTGCACCTGCTGGAGCGGCGGTACCATGGGCGGCGACATTGATTCATCTCACCCACTCGGTAGCCCACATGCTGAAAAAACTCGCCTGCCTGCTCGCCCTCGGCCTGATCGCCGCCTCAGCCCACGCCCAGACCTATCCGGAAAAACCCATTCGCATGGTCATCCCCTTCCCGCCCGGCGGCGGCACCGACATCCTGGGGCGGCTGGTGGCGCAGAAGCTGACCGAGGCCAACAAGTGGACCATCGTGCCGGACAACAAGGCCGGCGCCGGCGGCACGCTGGGCATCACCGAGGCGGCCAAGGGCAAGCCCGACGGCTACGACATGGTGATGGGCCAGAAGGACAACCTGGTCGTCGGCCCGTGGATGTACAAGAGCCTGCCATGGAACCCGGTGAAGGACTTCACCGCCGTGGCGCACGTGGCCTGGTCGCCGGTGATCATCGCCACCAGCGCGAACAGCAAATACAAGACGCTGGCCGACGTGGTGGCCGCCGCCAAGGCAGCGCCCGACACCATCACCTACGGCTCGCCCGGCAACGGCACCACGATTCACCTGGCGGGCGATCAGTTCGAGAAGGCGGCCGGCATCAAG
>JAGOVZ010000136.1 GCA_018060485.1 Ottowia sp.
CCGAGCATGACCACGTCGTAGGCCGACAAGTCGTCGCTGCCGCCTTCGGCCTGGCCCAGCCAGGCCAGCTGGCGGGCGCGTTCGCGTGCGGGCCAGTCGGCCAGCGGCCGGCCGTGCAACTGCACCGTGCCATCGGTCGGCAGCAGGCCGGCCAGCACGCGCAGCAGGGTCGATTTGCCGGCGCCGTTGGGGCCGACGATGGCGGTCCAGCGGCCGGCGGCTATCCGCACGTCGATCCCATGCAGGATGAGGGCCTTGCCGATGCGGGTGGCCGTGGACCGTGCGCTGACTGCGATCGAATCCGTCATCGCGATCTCTGGTGCATCAGCCACAGCAGGTACATGCCGCCCAGCACCGCCGTCAACACGCCCACCGGCAGCTCCTGCGGCGCGATGACCACGCGCGCGGCCACGTCGGCGGCCATCAGCAGCAGGCCGCCGGCCAGCGCGCTCAGCAGCACCAGCGGCCCGTGCGTACTGGGCGCCATGGCGCGCACCAGGTGCGGCGCCACCAGGCCGACGAAGCCGATCAGCCCGGTCTGCGCCACCGCCGTGCCGGTGCCCAGCGCCAGCACGCCGATCAGCAGCGCGCGCATCGGCGCCAGCGGCAGGCCCAGGCTGTGCGCGGTGGATTCGCCCAGGCTCAGGCCGTCGAGCACGCGCGCCAGCGCCCAGGCGGTGAGCATCAGCGGCGCCAGCACGGCGGCCATCAGGCCCACCGCGCTCCAGCCCACGAAGCCGGTCACGCCCAGGGTGAAGCCCTGCATGGCCTGCAGGATGTCGGGCTCGGCCAGTTGCACCAGGTCGCGCACCGCGCCCAGTACGTAGCCCACCACCACGCCGGCCAGCAGCAAGCGCAGCGTCTGCTGCACGCCCTGCGCCAGCACCAGCGCCAGCAGCACGCCACCCAGCGCGCCGACGAAGGCGGCGCCGGTCAGACCCAGGCGGGCCAACCAGGGCGAGGCCATCTGCGCCAGCGCTGCGCCGTTGGCGCCGCCAGCAGCCATGACCGCGAAAGCCAGCGCCACCGCCAGCGCCGCGCCCGAGGCACTGCCCAGCAGAAACGGATCGGCCAGCGGGTTGCGGAACAGCCCCTGCGCCACCGCCCCGGCCAGCCCCAGCAGCGCGCCGGCCAGCCAGGCGCCCAGCGTGCGCGGCAGGCGGATGTCCCACACGATCTGCCACGCCACCGCGTCGTGGCGCGCACGCAGCACGCTGTCGAAACCCGTGCTGCCCACACTGGCGCCCAGCGCCAGGCCGAAAACCGCCAGCGCCAGCAGCGCGAGCGCCAGCCATGCGGTGCGCGCCATGCCGGCGCGCGGCGCAGAAGAAGACAGCGCGGGGTCGGTCATGGATGCTGGGAATTTGCGCGGCTGGCCATTGGGCATGGAATCGGGCGTTGGGCCTTTGCTGTCAAGCGCGTGCAGCTATAATTTTTGATTCTCGGGGTGGCAAGGGGCGCCACCCTCACCCCGGCCCTCTCCCGCTGGCGGGAGAGGGAGAGAGGGAGCGTCAAGCGCCGCGGTATGGCACTCTCACCCCTCTGGGGAGAGGGTTGGGGTGAGGGGCGGCGGCGCCGGCAGGTGGCGTGGCCGGCCCCCACCCTCCCCCCATGGCAGCAAAACTGTCCCATCAAGCCCCGGCCATTGCCCAGCAAGCGCAAGCTGCTCATTTTTTTGCAGCCACCGATTTCGCCGCGCAATCGGCCATCAGGCGCGCCGCCTCGGGCATGCGCGGGCCGGGGCGCACCAGGATGTTGCGCTGCTCGGCGTCGAACACGCACACGCGCCCGTCGCGCAGCGCCTTCAGGCTGGCCCAGCCGGGGCGGCGCGGCATGTCGGCGGCACTCTGGCTGCTGCTCATGATGAGGTCGGGCGCGGCGCGCACCACCAGCTCGGGGTTGATGCGCGGAAACGGCCCTTGCTCCGGCCCGATGATGTTGCCCAGGCCCAGCTCGGTCAGCAGTTCGCCGATGAAGCTGCCGTGCCCGGCCGCGTGCGGCGACGGGGTGATCTCGAAGTACACGCGCTGCCCGCGCGCGGCGGCCGGCACCGACTGCGCCGCAGCGGCCACGCCGGCGTCGATCTGGCGCATCAGCGCGTCGGCGCCGGGCACTTGCAGCACCTCGCCCAGGCGAGCGACGACGCGGCCCACGTCGGCGCGTGTCTTGGGCTCCAGCGCCACCACCTTCAGCCCCAGCGCGCGCAGGCGCACCCCGGCGCGCGAGGAGTTGGCCATCAGCACCACATCGGGCCGCAGCGCCACGATGGCCTCGACGCTCGGATCCAGCCCGCCGCCCACCTGCGGCAGCTTCTGCACGCTGGCGGGCCAGTTGGAATAGCGGTCCACGCCGACCAGGCGGTCGCAGGCATCGAGCGCGCACACGGTTTCGGTCAGCGAGGGCAGCAGGCTGACGATGCGCCGCGGCGGCGCGTCGAAGCGCGTGGTCTGGCCGGCGTCGTCCTGGATGTCGTAGGCGTGCGCGGCCAGGGCGAGCGGCCACAGCAGCAGGGCCAGCAGCCAGCGGGCGGGCCGGCGTGCCTCCTTCCCCCCCTGGGGAAAGGCAGGGATGGGGGCCGCGCCGTGGGGCGTGGTCGATGGATTCGCCCCCACCCCGGCCCTCCCCCAGCGGGGGCGGGAGAAAAAACCGGCGCGGCGGAAGATGGGTGGTGCTTTCATGGCTGTCCTTTCAGCGTCAGCGGCAGCCCGGCCGCCATCAGCGTCACGCGCTCGCACGCCGCCGCCACCTGCTGGTTGAGCGTGCCCAGCGCATCGACGAAGGCGCGCACCTCGCGCCCGAGCGGGATGACGCCCAGGCCGATCTCGTTGCCGACCAGCACGATGGGGCCGGGGCAGGCCCTGATTGCTTCGATAAACAGAGCTGTTTGCGCCCGCCAGTCGGGCGCTGGCGGCCGATTCGGTCCAGAATCCTCCAGCGGCATCAGCTGTTGCGTCAGCCACAGCGTGAGGCAATCGACGATGTGCAGTGTGTCAGCGCCGCCGGCCTGGGCGATGGCGGTGGGCAGGTCGTGCCGCGCCTCCAGCGTGCGCAGGCCCGGCACGCGCGCGGCGCGCTCGCGCTGGTGGCGAGCAATGCGCGCGCGCATCTCGTCGTCGTGCGCTTCGGCGGTGGCGATCAGCACCGCGCGGTGATCAGGCGACCGCGCCAGCCAAGCGGCGGCCAGGTTTTCGGCCCGGCGCGATTTGCCGCTCTTCTGGCCGCCCAGGATGAGCTCGCTGCACGCCACCGTCAGGGCTTCAGCCATGCGCGTCCATCCATTGCGTGACGATGCGGTGCAGTTGTTCGACGCCATCGGTCAGCGCCGCCGGTCCGGGCTGCAGGATGTCGGCGGACTTGATCTCGAACAGCTGGCCGTGCCGCACGGCGGGCACGTCCTGCCAGCCGGGGCGCGCGGCGACCTTCTCGGGGCGAAACTTCTTGCCGCACCACGAGCCGACGATGATGTCGGGCGCTCGCCGCACGATCTCCAGCGGGTCGGCAATGATGCGGTCCTTGCCCAGCGGCTGGGCCGCGAGTTCAGGAAACACGTCCTCGCCGCCGGCGATGCCGATCAGCTCCGACACCCAGCGGATGCCGCTGATGGGCGGCTCGTCCCACTCCTCGAAGTAGATGCGCGGGCGGCGCTTGCCAAGGGCGAATTGGGCCTGAACCGCTTTCTGAATAAGCGCCAGACGCTCCTCAAATTGAAGCAGGAGCGCCTGCCCGCGTTCGGCGGCGCCAACCAGCGCCGCCAGCTGCGCCAGCATGTCGGCGATCTGCGCCACGCTGCGCTGGTTGAACACCATCACCGGCAGGCCGGCACGGATCAGCGCGGCGGCGATGTCGGCCTGCATATCGGAAAAGCCCAGCACCAGGTCGGGTTCGAGCGCGAGGATCTTGTCGAGCTTGGCGCTGGTGAAGGCGCTCACCTTCGGCTTCTCGTCGCGCGCGCGGCGCGGCCGCACGGTGTAGCCACTGATGCCGGCGATGCGGCGCTCCTCGCCCAGCAGGTAGAGCCACTCGGTCGTTTCCTCGGTCAGGCAGACGATGCGCTGCGGGCCGCCCGCCATCCCCAACAGGCCTGCATTCATGGCTGATCGCCCTTGCTGCATGCCGACCCGGCGCCGATGCCGCTTGAAAAAAGCCGCACCGCCGCGCGCGGGCTGGAGGCCAGCCAGGCGTGGAAATAGCTGCCGCGCACGGCGCCGCGCGGGCCGCCCACGTACACGGCTTCGCCCTCGCGCCGCGCGCTGCCGGGCGCGGGCGTGGTGCGGCCCACGGGCGCCAGCGGCGTGTCGCACACCGAATAGTGAAAGCTGTGGCCGCGCAGCGGCGGCGCGTCGGCCGCAGCCGCCCAGGCCTGCATGCCCAGGCCGGCCAGCTTTTTCTGCATGGTCGTGCGACCCGGCAGCAGGCCCCACATTGCGTGCGCGGCACCGTCCGCCGTGACCAGCTCTTCGAACAGCGCCATCATGCCGCCGCATTCGGCCCAGATCGGCTTGCCGTCGGCGGCGTGCCTGTGCAGGGCGCTCCGCAAATCAGAGCGCGCGGCCAGCGCGGCGGCGTGCAGCTCGGGGTAGCCGCCGGGCAGCCACAGCGCGTCGCATTCGGGCAACGCATCGCCCGCCAGCGGCGAGAAGAACACCACGCGCGCGCCCAGCGCCTGCAGCGTGGCCACGTTGGCAGGGTAGATGAAGGCAAAAGCCGCATCGCGCGCCACGGCTACGGTGCGGCCGGCGAGCAGCGGCGGCACGGCGTCGGCATCGCCGGCGGCGGGCGCGGCAAACGCCACGGCCCAGCGCGCGCGCCAGTCGTCCAGCGTCAGCGCGCCCAGCGGCGTGGCGGCCAGCAGGTCGGCGGCGGCGTCCAGCCGCGCCAGCGCGGCATCCTGGCCCAGTTCGTGCGCGGCCACCAGGCCCAGGTGCCGCTCGGGCAGCTGCATGGCGGCGCTGCGCGGCAGGTGGCCGAGCCAGCCCTCGGGCGGATCGACCGCACCCTGCAACAGCGCCGCGTGCCCGGCGCTGGCCACGCCGTTTGCCAGCACGCCGGCCCAGGGCAGGCGCCCGTTGCTATCCTCTTTGTAGTGGCGCAGGCCATGCACGACGGCGCCCAGCGTCTGCGCCATGGCGCCGGCCTGCACCACGGCCAGCACCGGCAGGCCGAAGCGGCGCGCCAGGTCGGCCGCGCTGGGCGTGCCGTCGTGCAGGCCCATCACGCCTTCGACCAACAGCACATCAGCCTCGCCAGCCGCGGCGTGCAGGCGCGCGCGGATGTCGGCCTCGCCGGTCATCCACAGGTCGACGTTGTGCACCGGCGCGCCGCTGGCAAGCTGGTGCCAGAACGGGTCCAGAAAGTCCGGCCCGCACTTGAACACCCGCACGCGCCAGCCGCGCCGCGCCAGCATGCGCGCCAGCGCGGCTGTGACGGTGGTCTTGCCCTGGCCGGAGGCCGCAGCGGTGATCAAGAGAGCGGGGCAATCGGCCATGGTGCGCGGCTAAAGAACACAACTTGACGATGGGGCATGGTGTGCCGAAGGGGCACGCCAGCCCCGTGGGCACGCGTTTACCTGGGCGTCCATTTCAGGCCGACGTAGAAGGTGCGGCCCGCCGTGTCGTAACCCCGGGCCGTCTGATAGTCCTTGTCGGTCAGGTTGTCGATGCGCGCCAGCAGCGTCCATTCGCGCGCGATGGTGGTGCTGGCATACAGGTTGACCAGGCCATAGCCGCCCAGGCGGTTGGTGTTGGCGGCGTTGTCCCAGCGGTGGCTGACGCCTTGCAGCTCGGCGCCCAGGGTCCAGTTCAGTGCGCCAGTGGTCACGCGCGTGTCGGCATTGAGTTTCAGGGTGCGCTGGGCGCGGCGCGCCAGCAGCTTGTCGGTCAGGTCGTTGCGCGGATCCTGGTAGTCGAACGAACCCGACAGGTTGACGCCGCCCAGCTTGTGCGCGCCCGACACCGTCACGCCCTGCAGCACGGCGCGGCCGGTGTTTTCGTAGCAGCCGAAGCTGTCGCTGCACGGTCCGGGCGCGCCGAAGTTGATGAGGTTGGTGATGCGGTTGCGGTAGACGGTGACGCCGAAGGCGCTGCCGGCCTGCGCCCAGTGCAGGCCCAGCTCGACGTTGCGGCTTTTCTCCGGCTCCAGGCCGGGCTGGCCGTACTGGGAAAAGCGCTGGTACAGCGTCGGCACGCGGAAGGCCGTGCCGACCGCCCCGGTCACGCGCCATCCGGGCGCGAAGGCGTAGCCGTAGGCCAGCCCGCCGGTGGTCTGGCCGCCGAATTCGCTGTCGCGGTCGTGGCGCAGGTTGGCCTGCAGCGTGTGCGCGCCGCTGCTGTAGCCATAGCCCAGGGCCACGGCGTTCTGGTGGCGGCCCTGGTCGATGGGGCCGTTGACCAGGTGATCCTCGCGCCGCTCCAGGGCGGCGGTGACCAGGTGGCCACCCTGGCGCCACTCGTTGTGCAGCAGGTAATTGCGCAGCGTGGTCTTGGTCAGGTAGGGCGAGGGCACAGTTTCGTAGCGCTGGCGCGATTCGCTGACCGACAGCCGGGTGCTGTAGTTGCGCGTCCACTGCGCCGACCAGGTGCCGCCCAGCGTGTACAGGCGACTCAGCGCATGGTCGTCGTTGCCCGGCGCGAAGCCGTCGTACTGCGCGTCCATATCGCTGGCGGTGCCGCTCAGGTCGACGCGGTGCGCGTCGTTGACCTTCCAGCCCAGCCGGCCGCTGGCGGCGCTCTGGCGGTAGCCGTCGCGGTCGGGGTTGCCGTCGGACTTGATGTTGAAGCCGCGGCTCACGGCGCGCTCGACGCCGAGCGAATAGTCGATGGCGCCGCTGGCGCCCGAGAAACCTGCCTCCAGCTTGCCGGTGCGGCGATTGCCCACACCCACGCCGACGTAGGGCGTGAACGGCCCTTCGCCCTTGCGGGTGAAAATCTGGATCACGCCGGCAATGGCGTCGGAGCCGTACACCGCCGCTGCCGGGCCGCGCACAATTTCGATGCGCTCGATCTGGCCGAGCGAAATCGCTTCCCACGGCGCGCCGCCACTGCCCGATTGCGTATCGACCCGCACGCCATCGATGTAGACGGCGGTGAAGCGGTTCTCGCCCCCGCGCATGAACAGGCTGGTGGCGGTGCCGGGGCCACCGTTGCGCGCCAGTTCCAGCCCCGGCTGGCGTTGCAGCAGATC
>JAGOVZ010000019.1 GCA_018060485.1 Ottowia sp.
GGCGCAGCGTGGCGATGCGGATCGCGCCGTCTGAATTTGAACCATTCTGGCTGCCAGCGCTTGTGCATAAAGCGCTGGCAGCTATGCAATCAATAGCTTGCTGGCTGATGTTGGCCCACGCGCGCTCCACCTCCAGCGGCAGCGCGCCGTGGTTCAGCAGCCAGTCGCGCGGTTCGACGCCGTAGCTGGCCAGGTCCACCGCCGGCCGCTGCGCAAACGGCTGGCGCGCGCCCACGGTGTGCAGCCGGGCGAGAAAGCGGCCGATCCATTCGAGCGTCTCCATGTCGCCCGGTTCGGGAAGGCGCCCGCCGCGCCGCGGGCTGACGCTGAACAGAAAGCCGCCGTGGTCGTGCAACGTGCGCCCATCGATGCGCAGCGGGCCGACCACCGGCACCTCGGCCGCCATCAACTCGTGCGCAAAGGCGTGTTCTTCCTCGATCTGCGCCGCGCTCCAGCGCCCGGGGCGGTAGAACTTGAGCACCACGGCCGCATGCGCATCGGCCAGCGGCGTGCCGGGTTCCAGGTGCGCCAGGTAGACGCGGTTCTCGTACGAATTCAGCGCCATCAGCCGGCCGTCGCCCACCAGGCCGAGGCTGGCCAGCGCGTCCATCACGAAGTCGGGCGTGAGGCTTTCAAAAGGGTGGGGCGGAGCGGACATGCGCGGCATTGTCGCTGGCCGCGCCACAATGGCCGCCATGACCGCACCGCAATACTGGCTGATGAAATCCGAGCCGGACGAATGCTCGATCGACGATGCGCTGGCCGCACCCAACCAGACCGTGCCGTGGATCGGCGTGCGCAACTATCAGGCGCGCAACTTCATGCGCGATGACATGCGCGTGGGCGACGGCGTGCTGTTCTATCACTCCAGTTGCGCTGAGCCGGGCATTGCGGGCATCGCGCGCGTGGCGTCGGGGGCGCGGGTCGATCCGACGCAGTTCGAGCCCGGTTCGCCGTATTACGACGGCAAATCAAAGCCCGATGCGCCGCGTTGGCTGCTGGTGGACGTGCAGGCGCTGTGCAAGACGCGCGTACTGGGGTTGGCGGGGATGCGTGATCTGCCCGCGCTGGCTGAGATGCGGGTGTTGCAGCGGGGAAATCGCTTGTCGGTCACGCCGGTGACGGCGGGCGAGTGGCGGGCGATCGCAGCGCTGCTGGAGCGGTAGAAAAATATCGGACAACCGTCATGGACAACACACCCCGTCAGCCCATCCCGCTCTACGTCAAAGCCGTCGCTGCGTTGATGACCTTGGTTGTATCGGGTTTGGGCCTCTTGGCGTTTTTTTCTCGCTACGCACCACCGCGCTGGACCCGGTTTGGATATATGGCGGCGCTTGAAGGGAGTTCGGCGCAAACCTTTGGCCTCGCCCTCTTTTTTTATGGGCTGATCCCCTTGATGTTCTTCGCGCGCTCTGCAAAACAGGCGGGGTGGATCGGTGCGGTGGTCGCGACGCTCGGCACGCTCATCTTGGTGATGGGTCTCATCGTTTTCCGCTCGTCGATTTGAGCGCTGGCCCATCGGTCAGGTTGACCTCCGCTGCGTGGCTTCGGCTGCGCGTCCGCGCGACGCTGACGCACCAGCCCTCAGGGGCGCATTTCCGAAGTGCGAAAACAGAGGGCATCAATTCGCAAACGCCGCAATCCCCGTAATCGCGCGCCCCAAAATCAACGCATGCACATCGTGCGTGCCCTCGTAGGTGTTGACCACCTCCAGGTTCACCAGGTGGCGCGCCACGCCGAATTCGTCGCTGATGCCGTTGCCGCCCATCATGTCGCGCGCCTGGCGAGCGATGTCGAGGGCCTTGCCGCAGCTGTTGCGCTTGAGGATAGAGGTCAACTCGACCGGCGCGATGCCCTCGTCCTTCATCCTCCCTAAGCGCAGGCAGCCTTGCAAGCCCAGGCTGATCTCGGTCAGCATGTCGGCCAGTTTTTTCTGGATCAGCTGGTTGGCGGCCAGCGGGCGGCCGAACTGGATGCGATCCAGCGTGTATTGGCGGGCGCGGTTATAGCAATCTTCCGCCGCGCCCAGCGCGCCCCAGGCAATGCCGTAGCGCGCGCTGTTCAGGCAGGTGAACGGGCCTTTCAGGCCGCGCACGTCGGGGAAGGCGTTTTCTTCGGGGCAGAACACCTCGTCCATCACGATCTCGCCCGTGATGCTGGCGCGCAGGCCGACCTTGCCGTGCACGGCGGGGGCGCTCAAACCCTTCCAGCCTTTTTCCAGCACAAAGCCGCGAATCTGGCCGCCATCGTCTTTCGCCCAGACGACGAACACATCGGCAATGGGGCTGTTGGTGATCCACATCTTGGCGCCGCTCAATGAATAACCGCCATCGACCTTCTTGGCGCGCGTGATCATGCTGCCGGGATCGCTGCCGTGGTTGGGCTCGGTCAGGCCGAAGCAGCCGATCCATTCGCCGGTGGCCAGTTTGGGCAAATATTTTTTCTTCTGCGCTTCGGTGCCGAATTCGTTGATCGGCACCATGACCAGCGAGCTTTGCACGCTCATCATGCTGCGATAGCCGCTATCGACGCGCTCGACCTCGCGCGCCACCAGGCCGTAGCAGACGTAGTTGAGGCCGGCGCCGCCGTATTGCTCGGGGATCGTCGGGCCGAGCAGGCCCAGCTCGCCCATCTCGCGGAAGATGGCGACGTCGGTCGTCTCGTTGCGAAAGGCCATCTGCACGCGCGGCAGCAGCTTTTCCTGGCAGTAGGCGCGGGCGGCTTCCTGCACGTGGCGCTCGTCTTCGCTAAGCTGCTGCGTCAGCAGAAAGGGGTCTTCCCAGTTGAAGGTGTTCTTGGGGCTGGCCATGGCGTGTCTCCGCATGTGTGTGGGTGGAATCGCGCCATTGTGCCGTTGACATGAATCGCTGTCTAATATCGAACAAGGATTCATTCATACGCACTGCCTATTCATGGAACTGCGCCATCTGCGCTACTTTCTGGCCGTGGCCGCCGAGCGGCACTTCGGCCGCGCGGCCCAGCGCCTGGGCCTGAGCCAGCCGCCGCTGACGGTGGCGATCCAGCAGCTGGAGGCCGAGGTGGGCGCTGCGCTGTTCCTGCGCAACAGCCGGGGCGTGCAGCTGACGGCGGCGGGGCAGGCGCTGGTGCCGGCCGCGCAGGCCGCCATCGACCAGGCCGCGCAGGCGCTGACGGCCGCGCGCGATGCGGCCAGTGGGCAGGTCGGGCGCCTGTCGGTCGGCTTTGCCGGCACCATGCTGTACCGCGGCCTGCCGCAGATGCTGCGGCGCTTTCAGGCCGAACACCCGCGCCTGCAACTGCGCCTGCGCGAACTCAGCTCCAGCGAGCAGTTGGTCGAACTGCAGCACGCGCGGCTGGACGCCGGCTTCGCCCACGTGTCGCACGCGCCGGCGGGGCTGGCGGCGCAGTTGGTGTCCAGTCAGCCCTTCGTGGCTTGTGTGCCGGCCGTGCACGCGCTGGCGCGCAAGCGCACGCTGCCGCTGGATGCGCTGGCAGCCGAGCCGCTGGCGCTGGTGTCGCGCAGCGTCTCGCCCGACTACCACGCGCGCATCGTGGCCGCCTGCCAGGCGGCGGGCTTCACGCCGCAGCCGCTGCACGAGTTGCAGCATTGGCTGAGCGTGGTGTCGCTGGTGGCGCAAGGGCTGGCGGTGGCGCTGGTGCCGGCGGCGCTGCAGCAGGCGGCGCTGTCCGGCGCCGCGTTCGTGCCGGTGAAAGATCCGCACGGCGCGCTGCCGCGCTACGAGACGCGCTGTTTATGGAACCCTGAGCGCGACCTGCCGGCGCTGGGGTTGTTTCTGGCGCAGGTGCGCGAGGTGGCGCAAGCTGGGTAGCATGCGGGCGAAGGAGTCATTCACATGAGCAACACTGAAACCATCGTGCTGGGCGGCGGCTGCTTCTGGTGCACCGAGAGCGTGTTCAAGGAAGTGCGCGGCGTGCTGGACGTGGAAAGCGGCTACAGCAACGGCCAGGAAACGGCGCCCACCTACGAGCAGGTCTGCACCGGCCGCACCGGCTGCAACGAGGTGGTCAAGCTGGTGTACGACCCGGCGGTGATCGGCACGCGGCAGATCCTTGAAATCTTTTTTGCCACGCACGACCCGACGCAACTCAACCGCCAGGGCAACGACGTCGGCACGCAGTACCGCAGCGGCATCTACTTCACCACGCCCGAGCAGCAGCAGGTGGCCCAGGACCTCGTCCGCGAAATCAACCAGGGCGACACCGCTGGCGCGCCGGTGGTGACGGAGGTTGAGCCGTTGGCCAACTACTTTGCCGCCGAGGGCTACCACCAGGACTTCTTCGAGAACAACCCCACGCAGGGCTACTGCCTGGCCGTGGCGGCGCCCAAGGTGGCCAAGTTCCGCAAGACGTTTGGCAAATGGGCGAAGGCCTGATCGGTCTGCGTGCTCGACTCGGTTATTCGCAGGTAAACAGGGCCCCGGCGCTTGTCCGACAAGCGCGAACAGCTATGAATAGCATAGTGCGTCGCGGCAGCGGCGGGCGTGGGCGACAATCGCGTCTGCCATGTACGCCTTGATGCTTTTCCTGCACGTCCTGGGTGCCACCGTCTGGACCGGTGGCCATCTGGTGCTGGCCCTCACGTGGCTGCCGCGCGTGCTGCGTGAGCGCTCACCCGAGCAACTGCTGCGCTTCGAGCAAGGCTACGAGCGCATTGGCATGCCGGCGCTGGTGCTGCAGATCGTCACCGGCTTGTGGATGGCTTACCAGATGGTGCCCAGCGTGGCGCAGTGGCTGTCGCCCGACACGCCCGTGGCCCGCGCCATCGCGCTCAAGCTGGTGCTGCTGCTGTGCACCGCGCTGATCGCGGCGCACGCGCGGCTGCGCGTGATTCCGCGGCTGTCGGCCGATACCTTGCCGCTGATGGCGTGCCACGTGGCGGCGGTCACGTTGCTGTCGGTGGGCTTTGTGGCGGTCGGGGTGTCGCTGCGCTTTGGCGGCCTATGACTGGCCAGCCAGCGCGTGCCGACTCGGCCGGCCGCGGGATCGACGCGCTGTGCCTGCTGCTCGCGCTGGTGCTGTTGGCTGCGTTGGTCGCGCTCACGCTGTGGTTGTGGCAAGGCCGGCAGCGCCCGCTGCTGCTGGCCCCGGCGATTGGCGAGCTGAGCGATTGCCTGGAGATGGCCGCGCCCCATGCGCCGCTGGAGGCCGCTTGCACCGGTGAGCGCGGCTCGGCCGCTGCGCGCATCGAATCGACGCTGGGCGCCCTGGGCCCGCGCCGCAGCGTCGACGGGCGCTTCGAGCTGGGCTACACGCTGGTGGTGCCGCTGCTCAACCTGTTCGAGCCGAAGGGCGACGGCTGGGTGGTCGACCGGCAGGCGCTGCGCCGCATCGCCAACACCGTGCAGAGCGTTGACCGGCCGGTGGTGCTGTACTTGTTTTCCACCCACTTTTCTGAAAGTGCGCCCATCGAGCCGGTGCTGGCGCAGGATCCCGCCAACATGGCCCACACGCCGCAGGGCCCGCTGCCGCCTGAAAAGTATCTGGGCTGGCCGCTTTACCCCTGGAGCATCGCGCTCACCGACAACGGCGTCACCCAGCGGCGCGACGAAGCCATCCGCGCGCTCACGCAAACGCTGTGTGCGCTGCCCGCCGACGCGCGCGGCCGCATCGCCGGCATCAACCTGCTGGGTGAGGTGCACCACCTGTACCCGGACTTTGAAGCCGGAATGGGCTACAACCGGCCGTATGTGCTGACCGACTACTCGCCGGCCTCGCGCGCGGGGTTTCGCCAGTGGCTGCGCCAGCGTTTCAAGGGCGACGTGGCGGCGCTCAACGCTTACCTGGGCGCCAGCTTTGCGTCGTTCGACCAGATCGAACCGCCATCGCGCGACATCCGCCGCGAGCGGCTCGACCACTTCTGGCAACACCTGGACGATGCCGCTGCCGGCACGCTCGCCATCAGCGGCTGGGCGCACGACGGGGCGCTGCCCGCCGGCCGCACGCCGTGGGTGCGCGTCTATCTCGACGGCCAGCCCGTTGGCCGTGTGCCGGCGCACTTCGTGCGGCAGGACGTGCTGCAGGCCAAGCCCGAATTCGGCACCGCCGAGGTTGGCTGGCGTTACGACCTGCGCTTTGCCGACCAGCCGCCGGGCCGCCACCGCATCGACATCGCGCTCGAAGGCGACGATGGCGCCTTGCGTTTGCTGGGCACGCGGCATTTCTCCGTCATGGGCCGCGACCAGACGCCGCCCGTCGATGCGCCCTTGCGCCAGCCGCTGCCGCCGATGGTGGCGCCGGGTGCCGGCGTGCAGTTCTGGGTCGACGCGCCGCAGGACGAACGCGCGGTGTTCTACAACCCGCTGGTGCCCTTGTGGCACGCCTTCCGCGGCCAGCAGGTGGTGGACTACCTGGCGCACTTTGACCACCTGCTCGACCAAAGCTGCCTGGCCGACGTGCCGCACCGCACGCAGCAGATCTACCCGGCCGAGAAGGCCGGCTGGGACGGCACGCGCTTTGCGTCAGAGCAGTCGCTGCTGCCGTTTGGCGACGTGCGGCTGGGCATCAACCTGTATGGCGAGGCGGCGTACGACGATTCATTCTTCGATTGGCTGGCCCGCTCGCGCCAACCCGTCTACAGCGTGACCGAATTCCACCCGCTGCGCGCCATGAGCGCCGACGAGCTGCGCCGCGTGCTGCTGCGCCACCAGGCGCACGGGGCGCAAAGCCTGTCCTTCTTCCTGCACCCACCGCCTGCCGGCGGTGTGCGCACCGAACCCATCGCCAACCCCTACGCGCTGGACCCGGGCAACCCGCTGAATGGCTCGGATGCGCTGTATGGGGCGATGCGGCAAGTCATGCGGCGGTGAGTGGTTGCTGAACACCGAATACCGGACGCCAAGGACGCGAAGGATTCGCGAAGGACGCGAAAGAACAGCCGAAAAGTTTTTGTCGAGTTCTTTACGTCAGGCTGGTTTCTCTTGTTCAAGACATGACCGCCAGCGCTTGCGGGAAAAGCGCGAGCAGCTATAAAAACAAGAGTCATCGCCGCCCCACACCGCTCGATGCGCGAGAGCGCAAGTCACCAGGGCTGCGCAGCAAGCCCTTCAAATGGCCGCGGAGCGGGCCACGCCGGATCGCCGCGGAACGGGCTTGGCCCGGCCGCCAGCGTTGTCCCCCTGGGGGGAAGGCGCCGCAGGCGACTCAGGGGGGATTGAGATTCATTTCGTGCCGAAAATCCGATCCCCCGCATCCCCCAGCCCCGGCAGGATGTAGCCGTGGTCGTTCAGCTGCCTATCAACGGCGGCGGTGTAAATCGGTACATCCGGGTGCGCGGCGTGCAGCGTGGCGATGCCTTCGGGCGCGGCCAGCAGGCACAAGAACTTGATCGAGCGCGGGCCGGCGCTTTTGAGTTTTTCAATCGCCGCCACCGCCGAATGCCCGGTGGCCAGCATCGGGTCGACGGCGATCACGTCGCGCTCGGCCATGTCGGCGGGCATCTTGTAGTAGTACTCGACGGCCTGCAGCGTGGCCGGGTCGCGGTACAGGCCGACGTGGCCGACGCGCGCGTTCGGCACCACGCGCAGCAGGCCGTCGAGCATGCCGTTGCCGGCGCGCAGGATGCTGGCAAACACCAGCTTCTTGCCGTCGATCATGGGGCTTTGCATTTTTTCAAGCGGCGTCTCGATCTCGACCAGCTGAGTCGGCATGTCGCGCGTGACTTCATAGGCCATCAGCATGGCCAGTTCGCCCAGCAGGGTGCGAAAGGTGGTGCTGCTGGCCTCCTTGTTGCGCATCAAAGTGAGCTTGTGCTGCACCAAGGGGTGGGTGATGTGGTGGAGTTGCGGGGTCATGGGGGTTTGACTATCAAAAACGTAGCTGCGTGCGCTGGTTGGGCGGGCGCCAGCGGCCTGAAAGATCATCAACGCTTCTTGCCGCCAATCAGGCCGCCCAACACACCGCGCACCAGCTCACGGCCCATGCGGCGCATCTCGCCCTTGACGACGTTTTGCACCAGGCCGTCGTACTGGCCGCCGCGCGGGCCGGTGCGGCCGAACATGGCTTCCTTGCCCCACTGCAGGGCTTCACCCAAAAAGCCACCGCTTTCGGCCGCCGGGGTCGCGCCAGGTGCGCCGGGCGCGCCCGCGGTCGCGGGCACGGCCTGTGCGCCGCGCTGCGCCAGGATTTCGTAGGCCGATTCGCGGTCCACCGCCTCTTCGTAAGTGCCGGCGACCAGCGACGACTTGATCAGCTCGGCGCGCTGCGCGTCGGTGATCGGGCCAATCTGGCTGCCGGGCGGGATGACGTACACGCGCTGCGTGATGCCGGGGCGGCCTTTTTCGTCGAGAAAGCTGACCAGCGCCTCGCCGGTGGCCAGTTCGGTGATCGCGGTTTCGATGTTGAGTTGCGGGTTGCCGCGCATCGTCTCGGCCGTGGCCTTCACCGCCTTCTGGTCGCGCGCGGTGAAGGCGCGCAGCGCGTGCTGCACGCGGTTGCCCAGCTGCGCCAGCACGGTGTCGGGCACGTCGATGGGGTTTTGCGTCACGAAGTACACGCCCACGCCTTTCGAGCGGATCAGCCGCACCACCAGCTCGATGCGCTCCAGCAGCACCTTGGGCGCGTCGTTGAACAGCAGGTGCGCTTCGTCAAAGAAGAAGGCGAATTTGGGCTTGTCAGGGTCGCCAATCTCGGGCAGGCGCTCGTACAAATCGCTCAGCATCCACAGCAAGAAGGTGGCGTACAGGCGCGGGGATTGCATCAGCTTGTCGGCGCTCAGGATGTTGACGACGCCCTGGCCCGACACGGTCTGCATCATGTCGTCGAGATTGAGCATCGGCTCGCCGAAGAATTTGTCGCCGCCCTGGCCCTCCAGCGTGAGCAGGCCGCGCTGGATGGCGCCCACGCTGGCGGCGCTGACGTTGCCGTATTGCGTGGTGAACTGCTTGGCGTTTTCGCCCACGAAGGTCAGCATGCTGCGCAGGTCCTTCAAGTCGAGCAGCAGCAAGCCGTTGTCGTCGGCGATCTTGAACACCAGGTTGAGCACACCCGTCTGCGTCTCGTTCAAATCGAGCATGCGCGCCAGCAACAGCGGCCCCATGTCGCTGATGGTGGCGCGCACCGGGTGGCCCATCTCGCCGAACACGTCCCACAGCGTCACCGGGCAGGCGACGGGTTCGGGCGTCGGCAGGCCGCGCTCCTTCAGCACATCGGCCATCTTGCCCTTGATGCTGCCGGGCTGGCTGATGCCGGTCAGGTCGCCCTTGACGTCGCTCATGAACACCGGCACGCCGATCTGGCTGAACGATTCGGCCAGCTTTTGCAGCGTCACCGTCTTGCCGGTGCCGGTGGCGCCGGTGATCAGGCCGTGGCGGTTGGCCAGCCCGGGCAGGATGAAGCACTGGATGTCGCCATGCTGGGCAATGAGGATCGGGTCGGCCATGTGAAGGGGCGCTTGAGCGCGCGAAAAGTAGAATCGCACGATTATCCCGAACCTTCAAAAAGGCAGAGTTTCATGGCCGGCCACAGCAAATGGGCGAACATCCAGCACCGCAAGGGCAGGCAGGACGAAAAGCGCCAGCGCATCTGGACGCGCGTGGTGCGCGAGATCATGGTGGCCGCGCGCACCGGCGGGGGCGATCCCACCGCCAACCCGCGCCTGCGGCTGGCGATTGAAAAAGCCAAGGCCGCCAACATGCCGGCCGACACCGTCAAGCGCAACATCGACAAGGCCACCGGCAACCTTGAAGGCGTGAGTTACGAAGAGATCCGCTACGAAGGCTACGGCATCGGCGGCGCCGCCATCATCATCGACACCATGACCGACAACCGCGTGCGCACCGTGGCCGAAGTGCGCCACGCGTTCAGCAAGTACGGCGGCAACATGGGCACTGAGGGCTCGGTGGCGTTTCAGTTCAAGCACGTCGGCCAGCTCATCTTCGCGCCCGGCGTGAGCGAAGACAAGGTGATGGAAGTGGCGCTGGAAGCCGGCGCCGACGACGTCATCACCGACGACGAAGGCGCCATCGAGGTGCTGACCGATCCGGCCGCTTTCGAGGCGGTCAAGAACGCGCTGGAAGCCGCGGGCCTGACGCCTGAACTGGCGGAAGTGACCATGCGCGCCGAGAACACCATCGACCTGACCGGCGACGATGCGGCCAAGATGCAAAAGCTGCTCGACGTGCTGGAAGACCTGGACGACGTGCAGGACGTGTTTCACAACGCCAACGTGGAGGCGGTGTGAGATTTGCCGCTTGGCTGACCACGCTGCTGGTGCTGGTCGGCTGCGGTGGCGGCAGCGAGGTATCGTGGTGCATCGGCAGCGGATCGGGCGGCGTCTCGGCCGGCTACAACACCAGCCAGTGCCCGCCCGAATCGCCGGCCAAGAATTCCACCTCTGCGGCGTCGTTTTGAATCAAATTGGCCTCCAGCGCTTGTAGGATAAGCGCAAGCAGCTCCTGTTTTTGAAGTAACCCCATGAAGATCCTCGTCATCGGCTCCGGCGGACGCGAGCACGCGCTGGCCTGGAAGCTGTCGCAATCGCCCAAGGTGCAGCAGGTCTACGTCGCGCCCGGCAACGGCGGCACGGCGCTGTCGCCCAACCTGAAGAATGTGCCCCTCACCGACTTGGCCGCGCTGCGCGACTGGGCGCTGGCCGAGAAGATCGCGCTCACCGTCGTCGGGCCCGAGCAGCCGCTGGCCGCCGGCGTGGTGGACGACTTTCGCGCCCACGGCCTGCGCATCTTCGGGCCCACAAAGGCGGCGGCGCAGCTGGAAAGCTCCAAGGCCTTCAGCAAGGACTTCATGGCGCGCCACGGCATTCCCACCGCAGCGTACGAAACCTTCAGCGATCCGGGCGCCGCGCACGCCTATGTCGACCGGCTCGGCGCGCCCATCGTCGTCAAGGCCGATGGCCTGGCGGCGGGCAAGGGCGTTGTCGTGGCTGCTACCAAAGAAGAAGCTCACGCGGCCATCGACGACATGCTGGGCGGCAACACGCTGGGCGTGGCGCACAACGACGGCGGCGCGCGCGTGGTCATCGAGGAATTTTTGCAAGGCGAGGAAGCCAGTTTCATCGTGCTGTGCGACGGCAAGAACGTGGTTGCCATGGCCAGCAGCCAGGACCACAAGCGCCTGAAGGACGGCGACGAAGGCCCCAACACCGGCGGCATGGGCGCCTACTCGCCCGCGCCGGTGGTCACGCCCGACGTCCACGCGCGCGCCATGCGCGACGTCATCCTGCCGACCATTCGCGGCATGGACAAGGACGGCATCCCGTTCACCGGCTTTCTGTACGCCGGCTTGATGATCGATGGCGACGGAAAACCGAAGACGCTGGAGTTCAACACGCGAATGGGCGACCCCGAGACGCAGCCGATCATGATGCGGCTCAAGTCCGATCTGGTCGACGTGCTGATGGCCGCCACGTCGGGCAAGCTGGACGAGGTGGAACTGAAATGGGATCGCCGCGTCGCGCTGGGCGTGGTGCTGGCGGCGGGCGGCTATCCGCTGTCGCCAAAGAAGGGCGACCTGATCAGCGGCTTGCCCAAACCGACCGACGAGGTGGTCGTGTTTCACGCCGGCACGGTGGCCGCGGGCGATCAGATCAAGACATCGGGTGGCCGCGTGCTGTGCGTCACCGCGCTGGCCGATTCGGTCAGGCAGGCGCAGACCAAGGCCTACGACGCGGCGCGCACCATCCACTTCGATGGCATGCAGTACCGGCGCGACATCGGCCACCGCGCCTTCAAGGCCAGCCACTGACATGGCGGCCATCGAACCGCGCGCCGTGCGCGACTACCTGATCGGCCTGCAAGCGCGCATCACCAGCGCCATCGAGTCGCTCGACGGCCAGGCGACGTTTTTGACAGATGCGTGGGCCAAGGCGCCCGGCGAGCCGCTGCAGGGCGACGGCATCACCAAGATTCTGGAGGGCGGCGCCGTGTTCGAGCGCGCCGGCTGCGGCTTCTCGCACGTGCGCGGCCCCAAGCTGCCGCCATCGGCCACGCAGCACCGGCCCGAACTGGCCGGCGCGCCGTTCGAGGCCATGGGCGTGTCGCTGGTGTTCCACCCGCTGAACCCCTACGTGCCCACGGTGCACATGAACGTGCGCATGATCGCCGCCGGCCACCCGGGCGCGGCGCCGGTGTGCTGGTTTGGCGGCGGTATGGATTTGACGCCGTACTACGGCTTCGACGAGGATTGCACGGACTTCCACCGCGTGTGCCGCGATGCATTGAAACCTTTCGGCGACGACAAGTACCCGCGCTTCAAGCAATGGTGCGACGAGTATTTTTTCAACAAGCACCGCAGCGAGCCGCGTGGCATCGGCGGCATCTTCTTTGACGATTTTTCAGAGGGCGACGCGGCCCACGGCTTTGCGCTGATGCGCTCGGTGGGTGATGCGTTTCTGGATGCGTACGTGCCCATCGTGCAGCGCCGCGTCGGCATGCCGTGGGGCGAGCGCGAGCGCGAGCACCAGTTGATCCGGCGCGGTCGCTACGTCGAGTTCAACCTGGTGTGGGACCGCGGCACGCACTTCGGCCTGCAGTCGGGCGGGCGCACCGAATCGATCTTGCTGTCGATGCCGCCCCAGGTGGCGTGGGCCTACCAGCGGCAACCGTTGCCGGGCACGCCCGAGGCCGCGTTGACCGAGCGCTACCTGCAAGCGCGGGAGTGGGTTTGAGCGCCGCGCCGCTGCGCATCGGTTTGTTCGGCGGCGCCTTCGATCCGCCGCACGACGCGCACGTGGCGCTGGCGCTGGCGGCCATCAACCAGCTGGCGCTGGATCGGCTGTACGTCGTGCCGACCGGCGACGCGTGGCACAAGAGCCGGCCCTTGAGCCCCGGCGCCGGTCGGCTGGCGATGTGTCGCCTGGCGTTTGCGCACATACCCCAGGTGGCCGTCGACGACCGCGAACTGCGGCGCGACGGCCCCACCTACACCATCGACACGCTGCACGAGTTGCGCGCCGAACACCCGGGCGCCGAGTTGTTCTTGCAGATCGGCGCCGATCAGGCCGCAGCCTTTCACACTTGGCGTCGGGCCGATGAAATCCTGCAGATTGCTACGCTATCGATAGCTGTTCGCGCTTATGTTTCAAGCGCTGGCGATGTTTTTGACCCAAAGAACCCGTTGCCTGGCCTGGCCACGGGTGGCGCGCAGGTGCGCATCCTCAGCCTGCCCGCCATGACGCACAGCGCCACCGATGTGCGCCACCGCGTGGCCGAAGGGCTGCCGATCGACCATCTGGTGCCGCCCGCGGTCGCCGGGTATATTGCCGAACACCACCTTTACCAAGAGCCTAGATGAGCGAAACCGCCGCCAAGAAAGACGTCCAGAAACTCCAGCGCGCCATCGTCGATGGCCTGGAAGACGTCAAAGCCCAGGACATTCGCGTGTTCAACACCGAGCACCTGTCGCCGCTGTTCGAGCGCGTGATGGTCGCCAGCGGCACGTCCAACCGGCAGACCAAGGCGCTGGCCACCAGCGTGCGCGACAAGGTGCGCGACGCCGGTTTTGCCAAGCCGCGCATCGAGGGCGAGGAGAACGGCGAATGGATCATCGTGGACTGCGGCGTGGCCGTGGTCCACATCATGCAGCCGACCATCCGCCAGTACTACAACCTGGAAGAAATCTGGGGCGAAAAGCCGGTGCGGCTCAAGGGTCCGGCCAGCAAGGCGGCGGTGAACCGGCGCGCGGCGACCGCACCTTCGAAAGAAAAAGCGGCCCCAGCGCCCGCCAAGAAAGCGCCAGCAGCTACCAAAAAAGCAGCACCAGCGAAGAAGCCAGCGACCAAGGTCGCTGCCAAGTCGCCGGCCCGAAAGGCGCCCGCCAAGTCGCCCGCGCGCAAGAGTGCCGCGCCGCGCGGCGCACGGGGCAGCGCGTCATCCACGCTGCAGACCGTGGTGGTGAACAAGCCCTCGGCGCGCGCCGCCGCCAAGGCAGCGGCCGCGCAGCCCATGGGCAAGGCGCCCGCCAAAGCCCCGGCGAAGAAGGCGCCGGCGCGAGCCGCCCCCAAGGCGGTCGCCAAGCCCGCCGCGCGCAAGACCGCGCCACGCACCAGCCGCTGACGCGCGGCGATGAAGCTGCTGGTCATCGCCGTCGGTCAACGCGTGCCCGATTGGGCGCAGACCGCGTGGGCCGACTACGCCAAGCGCTTTCCGCCCGAGTTGCGGCTGGAGCTGAAGGCGATCAAGACCGAGCCGCGCTCGGGCGGCAAGACCACCGAGCAGATCATGACCGCCGAGCGCCAGCGCATCGAGGCGGCCATCCCCGCCGGCACGCACGTGGTGGCGCTGGACGAGCGCGGCAGCGCCCTCACCACGGCCGCGCTGGCGGCCAAGCTGAGCCAGTGGCAAGGGCAGGGCGGCGATGTGGCGCTGCTCATCGGCGGCCCGGACGGCCTGCACCCGGCGCTGCGCCAGGCGGCGCACGAGCGCATCCGCCTGTCCGATTTGACGCTGCCGCACGCCATGGTGCGCGTGCTGCTGGTCGAGCAGTTGTACCGCGCGTGGTCGATCAACGCCGGCCACCCGTACCACCGCGACTGATTGCTGGTGCGCTTGCGGCGGCGCCTAAGATGCGTGCATGGTCGACTTCATTTACCTCGCCTCGCAAAGCCCGCGCCGCCGCCAGTTGCTGGAGCAGCTGGGCGTGCGCCTGTCGCTGCTGCTGCCGGACGACAGCGACGCGGCCGAGGCGCTGGAGGCGGTGCGCGCGGGCGAGGCGCCGGCCACCTATGTGCGCCGCGTGACGCGCCTCAAGCTCGATGACGCGGTGCGCCGCCTGGCCGAGCAGGCCCGGCCTGCGGCGCCGGTGCTGTGCGCCGACACCACGGTGGCGCTGGGCCGCGCCATCCTCGGCAAGCCGCGCGATGCGCAAGACGCCGCGGACATGTTGCGCCAGGTGTCTGGCGACACGCACCGCGTGCTCACCGCGGTGGCCGTTCAGCAGGGCGACTGGCGCGGCGAGGCGATGAGCGAATCGCGCGTGCGCTTTGCCACCTTGCGCGATGACGACATCAAGGCTTATGTCGCCAGCGGCGAATGGCAAGGCAAGGCCGGCGCCTACGCCATTCAGGGCCGCGCGGCGGCGTTCATCGAACACATCAGCGGCAGCTACAGCGGCATCATGGGCCTGCCCCTGTTTGAAACTGCGGCTTTATTGCGCGCAGCGCACGCCAATTAAGCGCAAGCAGCTATACAAAATGCAGCAAGAAATTCTCATCAACTGGTCGCCGCAGGAAACGCGCGTGGCCGTCATCGAAAGCGGTGCGGTGCAGGAATTGCACGTCGAACGCACGCTGGAGCGTGGCCTGGTCGGCAACATCTACCTTGGCAAGGTGGCGCGCGTGTTGCCGGGCATGCAGTCGGCCTTCATCGACATTGGGCTGGAGCGCGCGGCCTTCCTGCACGTGGGCGATCTGTGGCAAAAGCCGCTCGAAGGCGAGAGCCTGCCCGCGCATCGCAGCGGCGGCCCGCTCAAGCCGATTGAAAAGCAGGTGTTCGAGGGCCAGACGCTGATGGTGCAGGTCATCAAGGACCCGATTGGCACCAAGGGCGCGCGCCTGGCGACGCAGATCAGCATTGCCGGGCGCATGCTGGTGTTTCTGCCGCAGGACGACCACATCGGCGTGTCGCAAAAAATCCCCGCCGCGCAGCGCGAGCAGCTGCGCACGCGCGTGCAGAGGCTGGCGGGCGAGGCGGCGGACGGCGGCAAGGCGGGCGGCTTCATCCTGCGCACGAATGCGGAAGACGCCAGCGATGCAGAGCTGGCCGAAGACATCGCCTACCTGCGCAAGGCGTGGTCGCGCATCCGGGAAGCCGCCGCGCGCCAGCCGCCGGCCAGCCTGCTGCACGAGGACCTGAGCTTGCTGCAGCGCGTGCTGCGCGATTTGACGGGCGAGCACACGCAATCGATCCGCATCGATTCCAGCGAGCAGTTTCACGCGCTGGCCGCGTTCGGGCGCGAGTTCATGCCGGCCGCCGCCGCGCATTTGCAGCACTACAAGGGCGAGCGGCCGATCTTCGATTTGCACTCGGTCGACGAGGAGATCACCAAGGCGCTGGGACGACGCGTTGACCTGAAATCCGGCGGCTATCTGATCATCGACCAGACTGAGGCGCTGACCACCATCGACGTCAACACCGGCGGCTTTGTTGGCGCGCGGAATTTCGACGACACGGTGTTCAAGACCAATCTGGAGGCGGCGCAAGCCATTGCGCGCCAGTTGCGCCTGCGCAACCTGGGCGGCATCGTCATCACCGACTTCATCGACATGACGCAGCCGGAGCACCAGAGCGCGGTGCTGGCCGAGTTTCGCAAGCAACTGGCGCGCGACCGCGTGAAGACGCAGGTGGGCGGCTTCTCGTCGCTGGGCCTGGTGGAGATGACGCGCAAGCGCACGCGCGAATCGCTGGCGCAACTGCTGTGCGAACCGTGCGAGCAATGCCAGGGCGCCGGCCGCGTGCGCACCGCGCGCACCGTGGGCTACGACATCCTGCGCGAAATCCTGCGCGAGGCGCGCCAGTTCAACCCCAAGGAGTTTCGGGTGGTGGCAGCGCCGGTGGTGATCGACCTGCTGCTGGACGAAGAGAGCACGCACCTGGCGGGGCTGTCGGACTTCATCGGCAAGCCGATCTCGCTGCAGGCCGAAAGCGCGCTGGGGCCGGACCAGTACGACATCGTGTTGTTGTGATCTTCAGAAAAAATAGCCGCTAGCGCTTGACTGGCTTGCGCGGGCAGCTATTCGTTTGATAGCTCACCCGGATGGCTGTGCAGCCGCGCATACAAGCCGCCCGCCGCCATCAACTGCGCATGCGAGCCCTGCTCGACGATGCGCCCGCGCTCCATCACCACGATGCGGTCGGCGTGCTCGATGGTGGACAGCCGGTGGGCGATGACCAGCGTGGTGCGCCCGGCCATGGCGCGCGTGATGGCCTGCTGCACCAGGCGTTCGCTTTCGGTGTCGAGCGCGCTGGTGGCTTCGTCCAGCAGCAGCACCGGCGCGTCCTTGTACAGCGCGCGGGCAATGGCCAGGCGCTGGCGCTGGCCGCCCGACAACTGCGTGGCGTTGTGGCCCAGCACGGTATCGATGTCCTGCGGCAGGCTGGCCACGTGGGCCGCCAGATTGGCGTCCTGCAGGCAGCGCTGCACGCGCTCGCGGTCGATGCTGGCGGCGCCGAGCGCCACGTTGGCGGCCACGGTGTCGTTGAGCATGGTCACGTCCTGGCTGACCAGCGCAAATTGCGCGCGCAGGGCGGGCAGTGGCCAGTCGGCGATGTCGCGGCCATCCAGCAATATCTGGCCGCTGTCCGGGCGCACAAAGCGCGGCAGCAGGTTGACCAGCGTGGTCTTGCCCGATCCCGACGGGCCGACCAGTGCCACGGTTTCACCGGCGCCGACGTCCAGGCTCAGCGCGTTCAGCGATGGCTCGGCGCCATTGGCGTAGGTCACGGTGACATCGCGCAACGCCAGTTCGCCGCGCGCGCGCGCCGGCGGCGTGGCGGACGCGGGCGGCCCGACTTCGGGCTGCACCTGGTCCATCAGGTCCAGCCCACGCTCCAGCGCGGCCAGGCCGCGCGTCACCGGGCCGACCACGTCGGTCAGCCGGCGCAGCGGCTGGATCAGCATCAGCATGGCGCCGATGAAAGACACAAAGCCGCCGACCGACATGCCGCGCCCGCCGCTGGCCTGGCCTTGCTGCAGTGCAATGGCGATGACCACCGACAGCGCGACGGCCGCCGCCATCTGGGCCAGCGGCATCGCCGCGGCCGAAGCGCTGGTCGCCTTGATCGACACACCGCGCAGCGCACGGCTCAGGGTGTGAAAGCGCTCCGCCTGCTGCTGCTGCGCGCCGTGCAGACGCACCATGCGGTGCGCCAGCACGTTTTCTTCGACCACGTAGGCCAGTTCATCGGTGGTGCTTTGCGACAGGCGCGTGTAGCGGTACAGGCGCCGGGACATGGTCTTCATGATCAGCGCGACGATGGGCACCAGCACCAGCACAATCAGCGTCAGCGACCAGTTCAAATACAGCAGGTAACCCATCAAGGCCAGCACCGAAAAACTGTCGCGCCCCAGGTTGAGCAGCGATTGCACCAGCATGGTGGTGCCCGTCTGCACTTCGTAGACGATGGTGTTGGCGAGCTGGCTGGCGCTCTGGCGCGAAAACAGTGCCAGATCGGCGTTCAACAGCCGGTCGAACAGCTGCCGCCGCAGCTTGACCATGCCTTCGTTGGCGATGCGTGCCAGCGCGTACTGGCTGGCAAAGTGCGCCACACCGCGCAGCGCGAACAGCCCGACGATGGCCAGCGGCACGGTCCAGATCGGCAGGCTGCCTTGGGTAAAGCCTTCGTCCAGCAGCGGCTTGAGCAGTGCCGGCACCGAGGCTTCGGTGAGCGCGCTGATCAGCGTGCCGGCAATGGCCAGCACCCAGCCCAGGCGGTACTCGCTGAAATAGGTCCACAGACGGGCCAGCCGTGCGCCCCAGGGCCGCTGGGCGGCGGGCGAGGCGGGTGGCTGAATGCGGGCGTCGTTCATGGCTAACGGGGCGGCGGGTGGCCGGGGCATTCTACGGAGCGCTTCGTTTCGGCCCACGGCGCGGGAACTTCCGCGCGCCACATTGGACAAATTCACAGTTTGAAACGTCGCTGCAAACAAGCTTGTTACCATTGCCCGGGCCTATCGACCCGGCAAACCCATCGGTCTTGCCGAAGTACTTCGTGATGAACATCGATTCCCCCACCAGCAATCCTCATCCCAATTGGCAACGCCGCGGCCTGGTCGCCGCGTTGGCATCCGCTCCCTTGTCGGCCGCGTGGGCGCAATTCCGCGTCGAGGTGTCGGGCGTGGGCCTGACCCAGCTGCCGATCGCGCTGGTGCCGTTCCGCGGTGAAGACGCGGCGCCGCAGAAGATCAGCGCCATCATCCGCGCCGACCTGGAGCGCAGTGGCCAGTTCCGTTCTGTCGATGCGAGCGGCGAGGCCATGGACGAGACCACGCGGCCAGACATGTCTGTCTGGCGTCAGCGCACAGCCGACGCGCTGGCCGGCGGCAGCGTCACGCGCCTGCCGGACGGTCGCTACGACGTGCGCTTTCGCCTGTGGGACGTGGTCAAAGGCCAGGATCTGGGCGGCCAAGGCTACGTCGTGCCGCAGGCCGACTTGCGCTTGGCGGCGCACAAGATTGCCGACTACATCTACGAAAAGCTCACCGGCGAAAAGGGCGTGTTCTCGACCCGTCTGGCCTACGTGACCAAGGCCGGCAGCCGCTACACGCTGTGGGTGGCCGACTCGGACGGCGAAAACGCGCAGGCGGCGCTGGGCAGCCCCGAGCCCATCATTTCGCCCACCTGGTCGCCGACCGGCGCGCAGCTGGCCTATGTGTCGTTTGAATCGCGCAAGCCGGTGATCTACGTGCACGACGTGTCCACCGGGCGCCGGCGACTGCTGGCCAACTTCCGCGGCTCCAACAGCGCGCCGGCCTGGTCGCCCGACGGGCGCAACCTGGCGGTCACGCTGTCGCGCGACGGCGGCTCGCAGATCTACCTGATCAGTGCCTCCGGCGGCGAGCCGCGGCGCCTCACGCAATCGCAGAGCATCGACACCGAGCCGGTTTTTTCGCCCGATGGCGCCAGCATCTACTTCGTCAGCGACCGCGGCGGCGCGCCGCAGATCTACCGCATGCCCGCCAGCGGCGGCAACGCGCAGCGCGTGACCTTCAACGGCAGCTACAACGTGTCGCCGACTGTCAGCCCGGATGGACGTTATCTGGCATACGTGTCGCGCACCGGCGGCTACAAATTGCAGGTGATGGAACTGGCCTCCGGCAACGTCACGGCTGTCACCGACACAGCGGAAGATGAGAACCCCAGCTTTGCGCCCAACAGCCGCCTGATCGTCTACGCGACCCGGCAGGGCGGGCGCGAGGCGCTGATGACCACCACGGTCGACGGCAAGATCAAGGCGCGCCTTGCAGGGCGCAGCGGCGATATTCGTGAGCCGTCGTGGGGGCCGTTCCAGAAATGATTCGAAGGGCTGCCTTCAGTCCTGCTTTCCTCAATCCGTTCAGTTCAGGAGTAGAAAAATGATGAAGCGATATTTGATGGTGGCTGCGTTGGCGGCGGTGCTGGCCGGCTGTAGCTCGGGCGTCAAGCTTGATCCGCCGATCCAGGGCAGCGGCACCACCGGTGCTGATGCGAGCGCCACCACCGGCGCCACCGGCCAGGGCGCCGGCCAGAGCACGGTGACGCAGGTGCAGGCCGGCTCGGTCGGCGCCGATGCCGCAGGTCCTGCCGGCGTGGGGCGCGTGATCTACTTCGATTTCGACAGCTTCAGCGTCAAGCCCGAATACCAGTCGCTGGTCGACCAGCACGCGCGTTTCCTGCAAGGCAATCGGGGCCGCAGCGTGGCGGTTGAGGGCCACACCGACGAGCGCGGCAGCCGCGAATACAACCTGGCGCTGGGCCAAAAGCGCGCCGAAGCCGTGCGCCGTGCACTTACGCTGGTGGGCGCCACCGATGCGCAGATCGAGGCCGTGAGCTTCGGCGAGGAGAAGCCGGCCGCATCTGGCGCGAGCGAGGACGCCTACTCGCAGAACCGCCGTGTCGAGATCCGCTACCGCTGAACGCGCCGTGATGCGAATGACGTATTTGCGGATCGCGGTGCTCTCTCTGGCTTGCGTGGCCGGGCAGAGCGCGCAGGCGCAGCTGTTTGGCGACGACCAGGCGCGACAGGCGATCCTGGATCTGCGGCAACGCTTCGACCAATCGGTGGCGGCGCAGAACCGCCTGGTCGATGAAAACACCCAGATGCGCCGCAGCATGCTCGACCTGCAGCAGCAGATCGAATCGCTGCGCGGCGAACTGGCCCGCTCGCGCGGCCAGGAAGAACAACTGACGCGCGACTTGAGCGAATTGCGCAAGCTGCAGACCAGCCAGCAATCGCTGGAAGACCGGCTGCGCAAGCTGGAAAGCGCGGAATCGGCGCGCTTGGCCACCGAGGCCGCTGCGTCGAGCACGCAGCCCCCGCCGTTGCCCAGCGATTCTGCGGGCGCCAGCGAAAAGCAAGACTACGACGCCGCGCTGGCGGTGTTTCGCGCCGGCGACTTCAAGGGCTCGCAGACCGGGTTTGCCAACTTCATCAAGCGCTATCCGCGCAGCAACCTGGCGCCTTCCGCCCTGTTCTGGCTCGGCAACGCCCAGTACGCGACGCGCGACTACAAGGAAGCCATCACCAACTTCCGCTCGCTGCTGACGGCATCGCCCAACCACCAGCGCGCGCCGGAGGCCATGCTGTCCATCGCCAACTGCCAGATCGAGCTGAAAGACACGCGTGCCGCCCGCGCCACGCTGGAATCGCTGGTCAAGACCTATCCGCAGTCCGAAGCCGCGCAGGCCGGCCGTGAACGGCTGAGCCGGTTGAAGTGACATCGGGCAGGGGTGGCTGGCCCCTGCTATAATCCTTGGTTCTCTTGCCGCACCCCGAATCGACGCCGGGGGCGGCTTTTTATCAGCCACAAGGAGAGCCGATGCGTCACTACGAAATCATTTTGCTGATCCACCCGGATCAGAGCGAGCAGGTTCCGGCCATGCT
>JAGOVZ010000020.1:0-1751 GCA_018060485.1 Ottowia sp.
CCGCCGATAATCGCGCGCACCGCCCGCCGAACCGCCCATGCCTCTGCCGCCGCTCAGCCTGTCGCTGCAATTCGCCCGTTTCGATGGCGCCGCCGCCCACCGCGCCGCCCTGCCGCGCCACCGCGTGGCGCGCTGGGTGCGCCATGCGCTGGGCGACGACGTGCAGGCGGCCGAAATAACCGTGCGCATCGTCGATGCGCCCGAGGGCCAGCAGCTCAACCGCGACTTTCGCGGCAAGGACTACGCCACCAACGTGCTCACCTTCGACTACAGCGGCGCGCCGCTGGTCGCCGCCGACCTGGTGCTGTGCGCGCCGGTCATCGAGCGCGAAGCGCGTGAGCTGGCCAAGCCGCTGACCGACCACTACGCCCACCTGCTGGTGCACGGCACGCTGCACGCGCAGGGCTGGGACCACGAGACCAGCACCGCCGAAGCCGAAGCCATGGAAGCGCGCGAGACGGCGATCCTCGGCGCGCTCGGCCTGGCCGATCCTTACAAGTAAAACAAGGCTCCAGCGCTTGAAGGAAAAGCGCGAGCAGCTATCAATACTGAAGCTTCACGCGGTGGCCACGACACGCAGCGGAATCGTCACCGGCCCGTCGTTGATGAGCGCCACCTGCATGTCGGCGGCAAATTCCCCCGTGGCGACCACCGGGTGCGCGGCGCGCGCTTTGGCGACAAAGTAGTCATACAAGCGCCGGCCTTCGTCCGGCGCCGCCGCGCCCGTGAAGCTCGGCCGATTGCCGCCGGACGTGTCGGCCGCCAGCGTGAACTGACTGACGATCAGCAGGCCGCCGGCCACGTCCTGCACGCTCAGGTTCATCTTGCCGGCGGCGTCGCTGAAGATGCGCAGCTTGAGCAGCTTGGCCAGCAGCTTGTCGGCCACCGCGTCCGTATCGCCGCGCTCGGCGCACAGCAGCACCAAGAGGCCCGGGCCGATGGCGCCGACTTCGCGCCCGGCCACCGTAACACTCGCTTGCGAAACGCGTTGAAGAAGGCTGATCATGCTGGGCTATCGTGGGCGCCTTGCCACTTGGACGGAGGAGTGATTGTGATGCGAGCCCTTTCTACCCTGAAACGCCTGACCGCCCCGCTGCTGCTGGCGCTGGCACTGGCGCCCCTGCTGGCCAGCGCGCCGGCGCAGGCGCAAGGCAATTCGCGCGAGGCCACCGAAGCCGCACGCAAGTACCGCGCCGAAAAAGCACGCGGCAACGCGCCGGCGCCGCAGCGCGCGAACGCCGCCACGCCCCCGCGCGCCGGCTCGGAAGCGCCGCGCACCGACCAGGCTTACCGCTCCAGCGCCAACCCCAATGCCGACCCCAAGGCCAGCCTGCGCAGCTGCCTAGACCATTCGGGCATGAACATGGCGGCGCGCGACCGCTGCATGCGCCAGCACTGCGAAGGCCGCTGGGGCCAGGGCGACTGCCCGCGCGGCGGCGATTTGATGCCCAGCAGCGGCAGCCAGGCCAACACCCCGCTGGGCCAGTGCTTGCGCGAAGCCGGCGCCAACCCGTTCAAGCGCGACGGCTGCGGCTGGCGCCACTGCCGACCGCGCTGGGAATCGGCCGAATGCCAGGCGCTGCGGCCGCCGCAGCGTGAACCTGGGACTTGACCCCGGAAGTTGCCCCCCTGAGTCGCCTGCGGCGCCTTCCCCCAGGGGACACCGCCAGTGGCCGGGCCAAGCCCGTTCCACGACGTTCCCGCATGGCCTGCTCCGCGGCCTTCTGATTTCTTTCTTTCGGCGAATGTTG
>JAGOVZ010000020.1:1851-21480 GCA_018060485.1 Ottowia sp.
TTCGTGCGCCCCGCCCTCCGGCAGCTCGCTCAAGTCCACAGTGAGCGGCTCCACGCCGTCGGGCAGCAGCTGGATGCTGGCGTGCAGGGCCGGCACCGCGTCGGCCAGTGCGCGCTCGACCTGCTGGCGCAGGTCGTCGGCGCGGCCCAGCGTCCAGCCGGGCGGCAGGTGCATGTGCAGGCCGACGAAGCGGCGCTGGCCGGACTTGCGCGTCATCACGTGGTCGAAGCGCACCAGCGGCTGGCCGCCCTGGTGCAGCGTGAAGCGCGTCAGCACGGCATCGATTGCGGCCTGCTCCTGCCCATCGACCGCCACGTCCATCAGCCCGTGCACCGAGCGGCGCACCAGCTTCAAGCCTTCCCAGACGATGTTCAGCGCCACCGCGATGGCGAGCACCGGATCGAGCCAGAGCCAGCCGGTGACGCCCACCAGCACCAGGCCCAGCACCACGCCGGCCGAAGTCCAGACGTCGGTCAGCAGATGCCGGGCGTCGGCTTCCAGCGTGATCGAGCGGTGCATGCGCGAGGCGCGCAGCATCACCCAGGCCAGCAAGCCGTTGAGCGCAGACGACAGCACGGAGAGCCCCAGGCCCCAGCCCAGTTGCTCCAGGGGCTGCGGGTCGGCCAGGCGCGGCAGTGCCGACCAGATGATGGCCGCCGCCGCGCCGAAGATCAGGATGCCCTCGAAGCCGGCGGAAAAATACTCGGCCTTATCGTGGCCGAACGGGTGGTCGTCATCGGCCGGGCGCTCCGCCACCGTCACCATCCACAGGCCGAACAGCGCCGCGGCCAGATTCACCAGCGATTCCATCGCGTCCGACAGCAGGCCGACCGAGCCGGTGACCCACCAGGCGCCGGTCTTGAGCGCGATGGTGAGCAGAGCCACGACGACGGACACGGTCATCAGGCGGCGCGGGGTAAGCCAAGGATGCGAGGCGGAGCCGATCATGGCCGCTATTGTGCGCCGCGCGTGCCGTCTGCCGATTCAGGGCCAAATCGGACCCTGGCGCTTGTCCCACAAGCGCCAACAGCTATTTTTTTAATAGCAACTCATGCCATTCGAAGCGCTACCGGCTGTTGCAAGCGGGCGCCGATGCGCCCAAACTTGTCTCACGTCAATTCCGGCGGCCGGCGAAGTGCAATACCCTCAAGCGCACAAGGGAATGAAATGAGTGTTCTGGGCGTGGTCGTGCGGGTGTCCCCCGTGCATCGAGAAACGGTTTTGCAGCGGCTGGCCCGCACCCCCGGCGTGGACCTGGGTCCCGACCCGCAGGACGGCCGGCTGATCGCTGTCATCGAGAGCACCGCCGACGACCCCGCCGCCGCCACCATGGCCGCCATTGCCGGCTGGCCAGAAGTACACAATCTCTCGCTGGTGTATGAACACAGCGACGCCGAGCCCGGCGACGCGCCTGCCGAGGCCGAGTTCGACTTTCGCGCCTGGCGCCAGAGCGTGGGCGATTTCGCCCGCGGCCAGACCAGCCGCGACGCCCGCCCATCCGACCTGCCCGCATCGACAAGCGCCGCGCGGGTCAAGCCATCACCGCCCCAGCGGCAGATACAAACGCAGCGGCTCGTCAACGCAGGCGTTGAACCCATGGTGCGCATAGAACGCCTTCGCCTGCGCGTGCTTGGCATCGACGATCAATGCGTACGCCGCCACCGACTGGCGCGCCTGCAGGCAGCGGCTGACGGCCAGACCCAGCAGGGTGCGGCCCAGGCCTTGGCCCCGCCGATCCGCCGCCACCGCCAGCCGCCCCATGCGAAAACACGGCACCGGGTAACGCGGCAGGCGATTCGCATCCTGCGGCGCGAGCCTACCCACGTGCAATTCCGCCGCGCCCAAGGTGTAGTAGCCCAACACATCCTGCGGTGCGCTGCTGTCCACCAGCACGTGCACCACGGTCACGCCCTTGCTGGACTGTTGCGCGGCGTAGCGGCGCAGGTATTCGTCCAGCGCCGGCTCGCCGCTGCGGAAGGCGTCGCGCCGGTGCCGGGCGGGGTCCAGCCGGTGCTCTTCAAGCACGCTTGACGGCGTCGGCAGCCTGAAGGGCGCGTTGCAGCGCGGCATTGGGCTGCCAAGGCTGATTCAGCGCGGCGGCGAAGGCGTCGAAATCGTGCGCGCTCATCTCGATCCGCGTCTCACGGTCGATGAGTTGTTGCGCCTTTTCCTTGGCTGCCGCGCGCACGAACGCGGCCATCGTGGTGCCCATGAGCGCGGCGCCGCGCGCCACAATGTCCTTGTCGGCGGTGTCCAGGGTCAAATCGAGGCGGGCGATGGCTGCGGTCATGATCGGCTCCTATTTACGGTATTTTACCGTAAATCTCAAGATTCCACCGCCGCCCGAAGCCCAACCGCCGCCAGCAGCGGGCACGCCACCAGCGCCACCGCCAGCATCGCGCCGAGCAGGGCCAGTTCGGCCCCCACCGCCTGCCCGCGCACCGCATGGTGCACCGCCATGGCGCCGAAGATGATCGCCGGCGCCACCAGCGGCAGCACGATCAGCATCACCAACAGCGCCGCGCCGCGCAAGCCGCCGGCCAGCGCGGCAGCCACGCCGGTGATCAGCACCAGCACCGCCGTGCCCAGCGCCAATGACGCCATCAGCACCGCCAGCGGCCACGCACCCAGGCCGAATTGCAGCGCCACCAGCGGCGCCACGGCCAGCACGGGCAGCGCGGCCAGCAGCCATTGCGCCGCCAGCCGCGCGGCGACCAGCAGCGCCAGTGGCGTGCCGGTGGCCGCGCACGTGAGCACCCACTGATCGACCCAGCCGCTGCGCAAATCGTCCTGAAACATGCGGCCTGACGCCAGCAGCACCGCCAGCAGCGCCGCCACCCACAGCACGCCGGGCGCCAGTAGCCGCAGCGTGTCGGGATCGGGTTCGAGCGAGAGCGGGAACAGGCTGCTGACGACGACGAAGAACAGCGCGTGCCACGCCACGTCGGCCGGCTGGCGCAGGCTTTGAGCCCATTCGCGCAGGAAGATGGCGCGCAGCAGGGGCCAGGTCACGAAAACTCCTGATTTGATAGCTGCTCGCGCTTGCCAGACGTGCGCAAAGGCATTTTTTGGCTTAAAGATAAGCCGTCAGGCAGCGGCTGGTGGCTGGTCAGCACGATGGCGCCGCCGGCGGCGACATGGTGCGCCGCCAGCGCGGCCAGCGCGTCGCAAGCGCCGGTGTCGAGCGCGTCGAACGGCTCGTCCAGCAGCCACAGCGCACGCGGCGCCAGTGCCAGCGGGCTGAGCGCCAGCTTGCGCCGCTGACCGGCCGATAACAGCCGCACCGGGCGCCCGAGCGGCACGCCTTGCCCGGCCAAGTGCGCCAACAGGCGGTCTTCACCCAAACGCGGCGCTGCGGCCACGTCCAGCAGCAGGCGCAGATTCAGCGCTGCATCCAGGTCTTCGGCCAGTGCGCTGGCATGGCCGATCCACCACAGGTCGCGGCACAGCGTGGTGTGTTGCGCCACGGCCGGCGCGCGCAGGCCGGCCAGCGTGCGCAGCAGCGTGGTCTTGCCGCAGCCATTTGGGCCTTGCACGTGGATCACGTCGCCGGGGCGCACGGTCAGGTCGAGCGGGCCCCACAGCAGCAGCCCGCCACGCTCGCCGGCCCAGCCGCGGACATCGATCAGCGCCGCGGCGGTGCCCATTCGGGATTCAGGCGAGGGTCACGCGCGCAAACTTGCGCTTGCCGACTTGCACGACGTAAGTGCCGGCGGGCAGCTTCAGCCCCTTGTCGCTGACCACGCTGGAATCGACGCGCACGCCGCCGCCGTCGATCAGGCGGTTGGCCTCGCTGGTGGATGGCGCCAGGCCCGATTGCTTGAGCAGCAGGCCGATGCCGAGCGGCGCGCCGGTCAGCGCGACCTCGCGAATGTCTTCCGGCACGCCGCCCTTGCTGCGGTTGATGAAGTCTGCTTCAGCCGCATCCGCCGCCGCCGCCGAGTGAAAGCGCGCCGTGATTTCCTTGGCCAGCATGACCTTGGCGTCTTTCGGGTTGCGGCCGGCCGCCACCTCGGCGCGCAGCACGTCGATGTCGGCCATGGATTTGAACGACAGCAGCGTGTACCAGCGCCACATCAACTCGTCGTTGATCGACAGCACCTTGGCGAACATGGTGTTGGCGTCTTCGGTGATGCCGATGTAGTTGTTCTTGGACTTGGACATCTTCTCGACGCCGTCCAAGCCTTCCAAGAGCGGCATAGTGAGTATGCACTGCGGCTCTTGGCCATATTCCTGCTGCAAGTGGCGCCCCATGAGCAGGTTGAACTTCTGGTCGGTGCCGCCCAGCTCGATGTCGGACTCGAGCGCCACCGAGTCGTAGCCCTGCATCAGCGGATACAGAAACTCGTGCACGCTGATCGAGGTGCCGGCGTGAAAGCGCTCGTGAAAGTCGTTGCGCTCCATCATCCGCGCCACCGTGTACTTGGCGGCCAGCTGGATCATGCCGCGCGCGCCCAGGGCGTCGCTCCATTCGCTGTTGTAGCGCAGCTCGGTCTTGGCCGGGTCCAGCACCTTGAACGCCTGGGCCTTGTAGGTTTCGGCGTTGACCTGGATCTGCTCGGCGGTGAGCGGCGGCCGGGTGGAATTGCGCCCGGACGGATCGCCAATCAGCGTGGTGAAGTCGCCGATCAAAAAGATCACCGTGTGCCCCAGATCCTGCAACTGGCGCATCTTGTTCAGCACCACCGTGTGGCCGATGTGGATGTCGGGCGCCGTCGGGTCGAGCCCCAGCTTGATGCGCAGCGGCACGCCGGTCGCCTCTGAGCGGGCCAGTTTGGTCAGCCAGTCGTCCTGCGGCAGCAATTCGTCGCAGCCGCGCAGCGAAATCGCCATGGCCTCGCGAACGCGGTCGGTGATGGGCGGATTTGTCAGCAACTTGTCAGACATCGTATACATTGGGTTGTAGGCGCATGCCTACGCCGTTATACTTGTAGGCTAAGGCCCGATTCTAGAGGCCGCGCCCCGGCACCACGCTTGGACCAAGGGCGCTTCGCTTGGCTGTCCGCACCGCGCGCGTTGGTTGTACAAAGTTTTTTCGCGCGCCGTCAGCCCGACTGCAACGAATTTCCGGAAACCCCGTCGCGTGAAGCAAGAACTGATTTCCACCGGCCTCGCGTTCGCTGACTTTGTCCATCGCCATCCCAAGCGCATCTCTGCCGCCATCGCCATTCTGCTGATGGGTGGCGCGGGCGGCGCTTTTGCTGTCGCCTCGTTGGCGCCCGCCGCGCCGACCGAGCCGCTGCGCCTGGTGTCTGAAACCGTGGCGCCCAGCGCATTGACGCAGCAGGCCGAAGCACTCGACGTGCACTCATTCACCCTCTACCGCAGCGAGCAAACGCGCGCCAGCGACACGCCCGAAGCGCTTCTCAAGCGCCTGGGCCTGGCCGACCCGGCCGCCGCCGCCTTCCTGCGCAAGAACGAGACCACGCGCCAGGCGCTGTTCGGCAAGGCCGTGGCCGGCCGCACCGTGACGGCCGAGGCCACCGACCGGCTCGAATTGCAAACCCTGCGCACGCGCTGGGTCGAAAGCGCGGACGACGACAGCTTCAAGCGCCTGGTGGTCGAAAAGAGCGGCGATTCGTTCAGCGTGCGCATCGAAACCGCGCCGCTTGTCGCCAACGAACGCCTGGCCGGCGCCACCATTCGCGGCACGCTGTACGCCGCCACCGACGAGGCCGGCCTGCCCGACAGCGTGACCAAGCAGCTGACCGAAATCTTCGAATCCAACGTCGATTTCCACCGCGGCCTGCGCCGCGGCGACCGTTTCTCGATCGTCTACGAAACGCTGGAAGCCGATGGCGAGCCGCTGCGCGCTGGCAAGATCCTGAGCGCCGAAGTGGTCAACCGCGGCAAGACGCATCAGGCCATCTGGTTCAAGGAAGCCGGCGCCAGCAAGGGTACCTATTACTCTTTCGACGGCCAGAGCCTGCGCAAGGCCTATCTGCTGTCGCCGATGGAAGTCTCGCGCATCACCAGCGGCTTTGGCATGCGCAACCACCCGGTCTACGGCTACAGCCGCGAACACGCCGGCACCGACTACGCCGCGCCCACCGGCACGCCGGTGCGCTCGATCGGCGATGGCTCGGTCAGCTTTGCCGGCGTGCAAAACGGCTACGGCAACGTCATCCAGATCAAGCACCGCAACGGCAAAGATTCGACGCTGTACGCGCACCTGTCGCGCATCGACGTCAAGGTCGGCGACAACGTGATGCAGGGCGAAAACATTGGCGCCGTGGGTTCCACCGGCGTGTCCACCGGGCCGCACCTTCACTTCGAATTCCGCATCAACAACGAGCCGCAAGACCCGGCCGAGGTGCTGGCCGAGCAGCGCGAATACGTGCCCGTGTCGCCCGGCGGCAAGGCCGCCTTCGCCAAGCTGGCCAGCGGCATGAAGACCCAGCTGGCCGCCGCCAGCGAGATCACGCGCGGCAGCTTTGAGTGAGTCGGCTTAGCCGGCGATTACTCCTGAATTTATAGCTGCTCGCGCTTTCTGGACAAGCGCCAGCGGCCAATTTGATTAAGATTCCGCCCAAACAAAAGGGCGCCGCAAGGCGCCCTTTGTCGTGGTGAGCTGACGACGCTTATTCCGGCACCGAGAACGATGAGCCGCAGCCGCACGTGCTCTGCGCGTTCGGGTTCTTGATCACGAACTGCGCGCCTTGCAGGTCTTCCTTGTAGTCGATCTCGGCGCCCACCAGATACTGATAGCTCATGGCATCGATCAGCAGCGAGACGCCGTTCTTGGTCATCGTCGTGTCGTCGTCGTTGGCGATTTCGTCGAAGGTGAAACCGTACTGAAAGCCCGAGCAGCCGCCGCCCTGCACGAACACGCGCAGCTTCAGGTCGGGGTTGCCTTCTTCGGCGATCAGATCGGCCACCTTGGCGGCGGCTGAGTCGGTGAACACGATGGGATCGGGCATCGCGGTCGGGGTGGTGATGTCTTGCGCAACGGCGCTCATGGCGTAACTCCTGCAGTCGGCGCCTGCGTCTGCAGGGCCTTTTAAATAGTATATCGAATTACTCGGGATTTCGCTGGCGCAACGGGCCGCGCCACCCTGAGGTCAAGGGCGATCGAAATCCAGCGTCGGCTCGGTCGGCTCAGCCGGCGGCGGGCTGCGCAGATCGGTTGGCTCCTGCGCCTGGCTTTCGCGCGCGGCCGCCGGCGGCGGCGTCAATTGCGGCTGCAATTGGCCGGCGATGACGGCGCCCTGCTGCATTTCCAGCGTCTTGTAGCGCACATCGCCCTGCACGCGCGCCTTCGACTGCAATTCAAGCAGCTCGCGCGCCAGCACCGGGCCTACGACCGTGCCGCCAATCACCACATGGTCGGCGCTGATGGCGCCCTGCACGATGCCGCCCTCGCCGATCACCAGCACGCTGGGCTGGCCGCCCTCGGCCGTCACATCGCCCAGCACTTCGCCGTCAATCTGCAGGCCGTCTGAAAACGTGCACGGGCCCTGCACCCGCATGCCGGCGCCGATGACGCTGCGCGTGGCCGGCTGTCTCTTGATGCCCAACATGGCTCGTTCTCCTGCTTTTTTCCGCAATGCCCGCTTTTACCACGCGGCCATAAAAAAACCGTGCCGCCCGAAGGCTGACACGGTTCTTTGCAACCCCGTTCCCATTCGGGGCATGAGTTTCTGGGGTTCCCCCAGACAGTGCATGCGCCCCTTGAAAGGGGAGGCGCGCCAGCGCCTCGGCTTGGGCTGTGTTATCGCTTGCTGAACTGCTTGCGACGACGCGCAGAGTGCAGACCGACCTTCTTACGCTCGACCTCGCGAGCGTCGCGGGTCACGTAACCGGCGGCCGACAGTTGCGGCTTGAGGTCGGCGTCGTAGTCGATCAGCGCACGGGTGATGCCGTGGCGCACCGCGCCGGCCTGGCCGGATTCGCCGCCGCCATGCACGTTGACCTGCACGTCGAAGGTTTCGACGTTGTCGGTCAGCACCAGCGGCTGCTTGCAGATCATGATCGAGGTCTGGCGGCCGAAGAATTCTTCGATGGCCTTGCCATTGACCGTGATCTTGCCGGAGCCTTTTTTCAGGTACACGCGGGCGACGCTGGATTTGCGACGGCCGGTGCCATTGTTCCAATCACCAATCATTTCACCGGCTCCTTAGATTTCCAGCGCCTTGGGCTGCTGGGCGCTGTGCGGATGCTCGGCGCCGCCGTACACCTTCAGCTTCTTGATCATGGCGTAACCGAGCGGGCCCTTGGGCAGCATGCCCTTGACGGCCTTTTCCAGCGCGCGGCCGGGGTGCTTGGCCTGCAGATCGCGGAAGTTGGTTTCGCGGATGCCGCCGGGGTAGCCGGTGTGGCGGTAATACTTCTTGTCAAGTTCCTTGGCGCCGGTGACGCGGAGCTTGGAAGCGTTGACGATGACGATGAAGTCACCGGTATCGACGTGAGGCGTGTAAATGGCTTTGTGCTTGCCGCGCAGACGGAGGGCCACTTCGCTGGCGACCCGTCCGAGCACCTTGTCGGTGGCGTCAATCACAAACCACTCGTGCGTCACGTCAGCGGGTTTGGCGCTGAACGTTTTCATGAGTTTTCCTGCAATAGGAGGGTTTGGGGCGACCCTTTTCCACGGTCGGCGCTCCTCTGAAGGGAGCCTCTTAGGTGGGTTTCAGCTTTTGGCCTGAAGGCCATCGCTGCTTGCCGCGGGGTCAATAAAGCGCTGCAAAGCCCATGATTCTAACCGGATCGTGGTCATTCCGGCAAGGCCTGGGGTGCCGCCCGCGCTTCAGCGCATCGTCGCGTGGGCTGGCCGGTGCAGCTGCGGGGACACGTGCTGGCGCAAGGCGTCGCGCCGCTGTCGCTCGCGCGAAAAAGCGCGTGCCATTGCCAGCGCCAGGGGGTCGCGCGAGACCGCGCGGCGACTCCATTTGTCCAACAGCATCGCCAGCTCGCTGTCGGAACATGGCGGCACTTCCAGTTCCATCCCCGTTTCCACCCTGATTTATTAGTACTAAATTCTATGCATTCCCTCACCCGCAGGCACCCCCGATTCACGGGCCGCCGCGGGCACCGCTACCATGGCGCATGTTCAGTTATCGCCACGCCTTCCATGCCGGCAACCACGCCGACGTGCTCAAGCACATCACCCTGGTGGCGATCCTGCGTCACCTCATGCGCAAGGACGCGCCGCTGCTGCTGGTCGACACGCACGCGGGGGCCGGGATCTACCGGCTGGACGATGGCGCGGCCGAAACGTCTGGTGAAGCAGTTGCCGGCATCATCCGGTTGCGGGACACACGGGGTGAGACGAGTGCAGGCAACAAAACGGCTCCAGCGCCCGCCCATCCTGTGAACTCAGCTGCTGATTCAATAGCGCCCGCCTTATCCGACTACCTGACGCTGATTGCGAGCTTCAACACCGCACCCGCAGCGCGCAGCGCCTGGCGCGTGTACCCCGGCTCGCCCATGCTGATGCACGCGCTGATGACGGAGGGCGAACGCGCCAGCGTGCACGACCGCCTGAAATTGTTCGAACTGCACCCGACCGACGCGCAGGCGCTGCTTGCGCACATCGACCAGTTGCAGGCCGGCCGCCAGGTCGCAGTGGCGCGGCATGACGGCTTCGAGGCGCTCAAGGGCCTGCTGCCACCGCCCGCCAGTGGCGCCGGATCGCGCCGGGCGTTGGTGCTGATCGACCCCAGCTACGAAATCAAGAGCGACTACGCCAAAGTGGCTGCCGCCGTGCAGGATGGGCTGAAGCGCTTTGCCACCGGCGTCTACGCCGTCTGGTATCCCATCATCCCCAGGCCCGAGGCGCACGGCCTGCCGCGCCGGCTCAAGACCATCGCGCAGCAGGCCGGGCGCGGCTGGCTGCACGCGACGCTGAACGTGGGCGCCGCCGTGGATGGCACGGGTTTGAGCGCCAGTGGCATGTTCATCATCAATCCGCCGCACACGCTGAAGGCGTCGCTCGACGACGCCCTGCCCCAGGTACTGCAGGCCTTGAGCGAAGGGCGCGGGCGCGGCTCGGAGTGGAGCGTCGAAGCCGGCGCCGCCTGAACCGGGTCGCGCTCGCCCACCTCGGGCAAACCCTGATCGGGATACCCAGAGTTAACCGACCGCTTGGTCGGTTAATTGCCTATACTGCGTGTTTGGCATCTTGCGCCGGCCTTCGCCGCCGCGCCAGATCATCACGACAGGAGACGCCCCCGTGTACACCCAATCCTTCTCCGTGCCGGACGACGCCGAGGGCAAAAGCACCGCCCTCAAAGCCGTCCCCAAGCCGCTGTCCGAGAACGAAGCCGCGCTGCAAGCCGCTTTCGACGCCCGCATCGCCGCCGACGGCCGCATCGAGCCGCGCGACTGGATGCCCGACGCTTACCGCAAAACGCTGGTGCGCCAGATCAGCCAGCACGCGCACTCTGAAATCGTCGGCATGCTGCCCGAGGGCAACTGGATCAGCCGCGCGCCCAGCCTCAAGCGCAAGTGCATCCTGATCGCCAAGGTGCAGGACGAGGGCGGCCACGGCCTGTACCTGTACAGCGCCGCCGAAACGCTGGGCACCAGCCGCGACGAGATGCTGGAAGCGCTGCACAGCGGCAAAGCGAAGTACAGCAGCATCTTCAACTACCCCGCGCTCAACTGGGCCGACATGGGCGTGATCGGCTGGCTGGTCGATGGCGCGGCGATCATGAACCAGATCCCCCTGTGCCGTTGCAGCTACGGCCCCTACGCACGCGCCATGGTGCGCGTGTGCAAGGAAGAATCCTTCCACCAGCGCCAGGGCTACGAGGCCCTGCTGGTGATGATGAAGGGCAGCCAGGCGCAGCGTGACATGGTGCAGGACGCCGTCAACCGCACCTGGTGGAAGTGCCTGGCCATGTTCGGCCCGTCTGATAAAGACAGCATGCACTCCAGCCTGGGCATGAAGTGGGGCATCAAGCGCATCAGCAACGACGACTTGCGCCAGAAGTTCATCGATGCCACCGTGCCGCAGGCCGAGGTGCTGGGCGTGACGCTGCCCGACCCGGATTTGAAATGGAACGCTGAGCGCGGCCACTACGACCACGGCGAGATCGACTGGGACGAGTTCTGGCAGACCGTGAACGGCAACGGCCCCATGAACCGCGAACGCCTGGCCACGCGCGTGAAGGCGCACGACGATGGCGCCTGGGTGCGCGACGCCGCCATCGCCCATGCTGAAAAACAAAGGCAGCGCGCGCTCAAAGCCGCTTGAACATCTGAGGAACTCGTAGGCTGGGTTGAGCGATAGCGAAACCCAGCAGCGAGGCCACCGATTCGCTGGGTTTCGCTTTGCTCAACCCATCCTACAAAACTGACCCGCCCCTGGAGACACACACGATGAGCACCGCACCACGCGCGATGAAAGACTGGCCCCTGTGGGAAGTCTTTGTCCGCAGCAAGCAAGGTCTTGAGCACAAGCATTGCGGCAGCCTGCACGCCAGCGACGCGCAGCACGCGCTGCAAATGGCGCGCGACGTCTACACGCGCCGGCAGGAAGGCGTCAGCATCTGGGTCATGCCCTCGCACCTGATCGCCGCCAGCGACCCGGACGAGAAAGACCAGTTGTTCGAGCCCGCCAGCGACAAGATCTACCGCCACCCCACGTTCTACGAAATCCCTGAAGAAGTGGGGCACATGTGATGCATTCAGAATCGGATACGGCTGTAGCGCCCGCCAGACAAGCGCCAGCAGCTACAAAAACGCAAGCGCCCATCGCCTACCTGCTGCACCTGGCCGACAACGCCGTCGTGCTGGGCCAGCGCAATGCCGAGTGGTGCGGCCACGCGCCGATCCTCGAGGAAGACCTGGCCATGGCCAACAACAGCCTCGATCTGATCGGCCAAGCGCGCCTGCTGTACCAGTACGCCGCCGAGCGCATGGCCGGCGACGTGCGCGCACCGCGCGGCGCCGCCTGGCCGGCCGGCCCGATCACCGAAGACACGCTGGCCTACTTCCGTGGCGATGCCGACTTCCGCAACTACGTACTGCTGGAACTGCCGCACACCGCTGGCCTGGTGCCCGCCGCCGGTGGCGAGCGCGACTGGGCCGTGAGCCTCGTGCGCAACTTTTTCTACAGTGCGCTGATGGTCGGCGTGTGGGAACGCCTGCAGCACAGCGCCGACGCGCACCTGGCCGCCATCGCCGCCAAGAGCCTGAAGGAAGTGCGCTACCACCTGCGCCACTCGCGCGACTGGCTGGTGCGCCTGGGCGACGGCACGCCAGAATCGCACCGCCGCGCGCAGGCCGCGGTCGATTACCTGCTGCCGTTCACCGAAGAGTTCTGGTCGACCAGCGCGCTTGAGGCCGAGGCGCTCGATCAAGGCACCGGCGTTGACGTGCCCGCCCTGCGCGCCGCCTGGAACCAGACCGTTGACGAGGCGCTGCTGGAGGCCACGCTGACCCGCCCGGCCGACACCAAGCGCTACGTGCCCGAAGGCAAGCGCGGCGTGCATTCCGAACACCTGGGGTATCTGCTGGGCGAAATGCAAAGCCTGGCGCGGCAGCATCCGGGAGCGATCTGGTGATCCCCCCTGAGTCGGCCTGCGGCCGCCATCCCCCCAGGGGGACGCACGCAGCTGCCGGGGAGACCCCGGCCGCGCGTGCGCTGGAAGTTACTGGCATGCGCGGTGTCGGTATTGACTCCCTCGCCCCTCTGGGGAGAGGGCGCGGGGTCCCCGCGAAGCTCTGCTTCGTGGGGTGCAGATGGGGGTGAGGGGCAGCGTCGTGTCCAACGCAACCGCTGCGGCCCTTACCCCTGCCCTCTCCCAAAGGGAGAGGGAGTTCGATAGCCTTTGGCGCGCACTTGATCAGCTCACCGACCCCGAAATCCCCGTCATCACCCTGCGCGAAATGGGCATCCTGCGCGACGTGCGGCGCGGTGCCGATGGGCGGATAGAGGTGGTCATCACGCCCACCTACAGCGGCTGCCCGGCCATGGAGCAGATCGCCGATGACGTGGCCACCACGCTGAAGTCCGAGGGCGTTGATGGCCGCGTCGTGACGCAGCTCGCGCCCGCCTGGACCACCGACTGGATGAGCGAGGTCGCGCGCGAAAAACTGCGCGCCTATGGCATCGCCCCGCCGCGCTGCGCCAGCGGCCCAGCGGGCGAATCGGCGATTCAGTTTGCTCCCAAATCAAGAGCTGCTCGCGCTGACCAGACAAGCGCCAACGGCCAATTTGATATGGAAGCGTCGATCGCCTGCCCGCTCTGCGGCTCCACCAACACCACCGAAATTTCGCACTTCGGCTCCACCGCGTGCAAGTCGCTGCATCGCTGCCTCGACTGCATGGAGCCGTTTGATCACTTTAAAAACATCTGAGCACCATGGCTGCCCCACGCTTTCACGATCTCACCGTCGCCCGCGTCAACCCCGAGGCCGCTGGTGCGGTGTCGATCACCTTCGCGGTGCCGGATGAGTTGCAGGAATCCTTCCACTTTCAGCCCGGCCAGTTCCTCACGCTGCGCACCACCATCGACGGGCAGGAGGTGCGGCGCAACTACTCGATCTGTAGCACGAGCAGCAAGTACAGCCAGCACAAGCAGCTTGAAGTCGGCATCCGCCCGATGGAGGGCGGCCTGTTCTCCAACTGGGCGGCGACGCAGCTGAAGGCCGGCGACACGCTCGCCGTGATGCCGCCCGATGGCCGCTTCGTCATCAGGAAGCCGCGCGCGCTGCACCGCGTGGGCTTTGCGGCGGGGTCGGGCATCACGCCGATCCTGAGCATCATCGCCAGCACGATGGAAGACAGCGACACCGCGAAATTCACGCTGGTGTACGGCAACCGCCGCATGAGCAGCGTGATGTTCAACGAGGCGCTGCAAGACTTGAAGGACAAGTACAAGAACCGCCTGACGCTGATCCACATCCTGTCGCGCCAGGCGCAGGAAGTGCCCATGCTGGAAGGCCGCATCGACGGCGCCAAGGTGCAGCAGCTGATCGACACCCTGCTGCCCGCCAGGAGCATGGACGAGGTGTTCGTGTGCGGCCCCGAGGCGATGATCGAATCGGTCGAAGCCGCGCTGCAGGCCGCTGGCGTGCCGGCCGACCGCATCTACAGCGAGCGCTTCACCTCGCCGCGCCTGGAAGAAATGAGCCCCGAGGCGCGCCGCGCCGCCATCGTGCAGCCAGACCCCGAGGCGCCCGTGGGCCAGGTGGCGCTGACGGTGGTGATCGACGGCAAGTCGCACGAGTTGGCCATGCGCACCGACCAGCACGTGCTGGATGTGGCGCTGAACGCGGGGCTCGATCTGCCCTATTCGTGCAAGGCCGGCGTGTGCTGCACCTGCCGCGCCAAGGTGCTCGATGGCGAAGTGACGATGGACAAGAACTTCACGCTCGAAGCCGAAGAGATGGCGCAGGGCTTTGTGCTGAGTTGCCAGGCGCGGCCGATGACGGACAAGCTCACGGTGAGCTACGACGAGCGGTGATCTGCGGCGTGGCCGCCAGGGCGCGCAGACAAACAAAAAGGCGCCTCAAGCGCCTTTTTTGCTATCCTAATCGTAGCTGCTCGCGCTTGCCAGACAAGCGTCAGCGGCCGATTTCATCCAAACTCAGCTGTCGCGCCCCGACGCCACCAGCTCGCCGTCTGCGCGCGCCGGCAGCACCTCGCGCAGCACCACCGCATCGTGCCCGCGCGACTTGAAGCCCAGCGCCTTGGCCGCCGCCTTGCTCAAGTCGATCATGCGGCCCTTGATGAACGGCCCGCGGTCGTTGATGCGCACCACCACTTCCTTGCCGGTGCGCGGGTTGTGCACCAGCACGCGCGTGCCAAAGGGCAGCGTCTTGTGCGCGGCGGTGAGTTCGTTCATGTCGAAGCGCTCGCCGTTGGCCGTCAGCCGGCCATGAAAGCCGGGGCCATACCACGACGCCACGCCGCGCTGCAGATCGCGCCCGCCGCGCAGGCCGAGCGACGGGCGCTCCGGCACAGCCAGACCAGGCGCATCGTCGCTGGCCGCAGCCGGCGCCGCGCCGCCGCCCACGCGCGGCTTGAAGCCCGTGTAGTTGGGGCAGCGCATGTCGTGCACGGCCTTGGCCGACGAGCATGGCTCGGACAAAGAGGTGGAAGCGTTCAGGCCCATCGTCTGGGCCATCAAAGGCCCGCTGGCTGCCAGATACAACGCGCCGATCCACAACATTCGGCTGACTGGCTGACGATGCGCACTTCCCGAAACCGACGCGCCGCGCGGGCGGGCGCCGGGAGAGGTGTCCCGTAACATGGGGCTGGATTTTAGCGGCGCACCCGGCGTTTGGCGTCGCCAAGGTGTCTTTTAGATGAATCAGTCTATGAAAACGTCGGTAAATTAAACGTAACGTTATAAGAAATCAACGCCCCATGCGCCGGCACAGCTCCAGCGTGCCCACCGACTGGTTCAGCGTGTAGAAGTGCAGGCTGGGCGCGCCCCCCTGGCGCAGGCGCTCGCACAGCGCGGCCACCACGTCGGCGCCAAAGTCCTTGATGGCCGCCGCATCGTCGCCAAAGGCCTGCAGGCGCAGGCGAATCCAGCGCGGCACCTCGGCGCCGCAGCTGTCTGAAAAGCGCAGCAGCTGCGTCGAGTTGGTGATGGGCATGATGCCCGGCACGATGGGCGTGTCGATGCCGCGGCGGCGCAGTTCATCGACGAAGCGGAAGTACGCATCCGCGTTGAAGAAGTATTGCGTGATGCCCACGTTGGCGCCCGCGCGCACCTTGGCGGCAAAGGCGTCGATGTCCGCTTCGGGCGAGCGCGCCTGCGGGTGGTATTCGGGGTAGGCGGCCACGGCCAGCTTGAAGTGGTCGCCCGTTTCGGCGCGGATGAAGGCGATCAAATCGCTGGCGTAGCGGAACTCGCCGCCCATGCCATAGCCGCTCGGCAGATCGCCGCGCAGCGCGACGATGCGCTTGACGCCGGCTTCGCGGTACGTCGCCAGCCGCTGGCGGATCGAGGCCTCGGTCTGGCCGATGCACGACAGGTGCGGCACGCCGTGCTGGCCTTCGCCGACGATCTCGCGCACGGTGTCGAGCGTGCCGTCCTGCGTCGAGCCGCCGGCGCCGAAGGTGACCGAGCAGAAGTCGGGCGCCAGCGCGTACAGCTTGCTGCGCACGGCGCGCAGCTTTTCGGCGCCTTCGGGCGTCTTGGGCGGAAAGAATTCAAGGCTTAAGGGAAAGCTCATGGTGCAGACGTGGAAGATGCCGCCCGCGCGGCATGAATGAAGAATTCGCGGTTGCCATCGCCACCAGCGATGGGGCTGGGCAGCCAGTGGCGCACGGTTAAAGCCACTTCGGTACAGGCGTTGCGCAAGCGCTGCTCGACCTGGGCGTAGAGCGATGCATCGCGCACGATGCCGCCCTTGCCGATGTCGGCCGGTTGCAGCTCGAACTGCGGCTTGACCAGCAGCAGCACCTGCCCATTCGCACGCAGCAACGGCGCCAGCGCGGGCAGCACCAGCGTGAGCGAGATGAACGACAGATCGGCCACGATCAGATCGAAATTTGAATCAAATGGGCCGCCAGTGCCGGTGGAATCGGCGCAAGCAGCTATCAACATCGAAGCATCGAGGTGCCGCGCGTTGATGCCGTGCAGGGCCCGCACGCGCTCGTCAGCGGCCAGGCGCGGGTGCAATTGGCCCTGCCCCACATCGACGCCGATGACTTGCGCCGCGCCGTGCTGCAGCAGGCAATCGGTAAAGCCGCCGGTGGATTGGCCCACGTCGAGGCAATGCCAGCCAGTCACATCCAGCTCCGTGTCGCGCAGCGCGCCCTCCAGCTTCAGGCCGCCGCGCGAGACGTAGCGCGCTTCCGACGCATCCAGCAGTTCGACTTGCGCGCCGGGCGGCAAGTCGTCACTCTTGGACAGCTCGCGCCAGCCGGTGGGCGACAACCAGCGCGCGCCGGCCGCGATAAGGCGCTGCGCCTGGCTGCGGCTGGCGGCCAGGCCGCGTTCGACGAGGAACTGGTCGGCACGCACGGAATTTGAGTCAAATAAGCTTCCAGCGCTTGCCAGACAAGCGCGAGCAGCTACTCAATCAATAGCGATACGCATCCGGCTTGTACGGCCCTTGCTTGGGCACGCCGATGTACTTGGCCTGCTCGGGCGTCAGCTCGGTCAGCTTGGCGTTGAGCTTGGCCAGTTGCAGGCGGGCCACTTTTTCGTCCAGGTGCTTGGGCAACACGTAGACCTTGCCCACGTCGTACGCATCCGGGTGCGTAAACAGCTCGATCTGCGCGATGGTCTGGTTGGCGAAGCTCGACGACATCACGTAGCTGGGGTGGCCGGTGGCGCAGCCCAGGTTCACCAGGCGGCCTTTGGCCAGCAGGATGATGCGCTTGCCGTCCTTGAAGATGACGTGATCCACCTGCGGCTTGATCTCTTCCCATTTGCACTTTTCTTCCAACTCGGCGACCTGGATCTCGTTGTCGAAGTGGCCGATGTTGCAGACGATGGCCTGGTCTTTCATGGCCTTCATGTGCTTGTAGGTGATGACGTCCTTGTTGCCCGTGGTGGTCACGAAGATGTCGGCCAGCGGCGCGGCGTCTTCCATGGTGACCACGCGGTAGCCTTCCATGGCGGCTTGCAGGGCGCAGATGGGGTCGATCTCAGTCACCCACACCTGGGCGCTCAGCGCGCGCAGCGCCTGGGCCGAACCCTTGCCCACGTCGCCATAGCCGCACACCACGGCCACCTTGCCGGCAATCATCACGTCGGTGGCGCGCTTGATGCCATCGACCAGCGATTCGCGGCAGCCATACAGGTTGTCGAACTTCGACTTGGTGACCGAGTCGTTGACGTTGATGGCGCGAAACAGCAGCGTGCCGGCAGCGCTCATCTCTTTCAGGCGGTGCACGCCGGTGGTGGTTTCTTCCGTCACGCCGATGATCTCGGCGGACTTGCGGCTGTACCACGTCGCGTCTTCTTTCAGCTTGGCCTTGATGGCGGCAAAGAGGATTTTTTCTTCTTCACTTTTCGGGTTGCTAATGACCTTCGCATCCGTCTCGGCCTGCTGTCCCAGGTGCATCAGCAGCGTGGCGTCGCCGCCGTCGTCCAGAATCATGTTGGGGCCTTCGCCCTTCGTGCCCTTCTTGCCGAAGTCGAAGATGCGGTGGGTGTAGTCCCAATAGTCCTTCAGCGACTCGCCCTTGATGGCGAACACGGGCGTGCCGCTGGCGGCAATCGCGGCGGCGGCGTGGTCTTGCGTGCTGAAAATGTTGCACGAGGCCCAGCGCACGTCGGCGCCCAGCGCTTGCAGGGTTTCGATCAGCACGGCGGTCTGGATCGTCATGTGCAGGCTGCCGGTGATGCGCGCGCCCTTCAGGGGCTTTTTCTTGGCGAATTCATCGCGGATCGCCATCAGGCCGGGCATCTCTGTCTCGGCAATGGCGATTTCCTTGCGGCCCCAGGGCGCGAGGTTGATGTCGGCGATGGCCGAATCCTGCGCGACCGGGTTCTTCAAACGTGCGTTCATGGTGGTGCTCCAAAAAGCTTTGGCTTCGACAAACCACCGACGTCAGGGGAAAGACAGGCTCACCACGTGCGATCAGTGGATGAGCGTCGTTGCAAGGGGAATCGGTTTCCGAGCCTCACGCCTGGCTGTGTCTGCAGGCGCTGCAACGCTCCTCGGAAAGAGCGGTGATTATATCGGCGCGGGCGATAATCTCGCCTTTGCGCCCGCGTTGGGCGCCTGATTTTGTCGAGCGCGTCGCACCCTGGCGCCGCCGGAGCCTTTTGCCTTGTCGCACGCCCAAGAAACCCGCCGCCGCCGCACTTTTGCCATCATCAGCCACCCCGACGCCGGCAAAACCACGCTGACCGAAAAGCTGCTGCTGTTCTCTGGCGCGATCCAGATCGCGGGCAGCGTGAAGGCGCGCAAGGCATCGCGCCACGCCACGTCGGACTGGATGGAAATCGAGAAGCAACGCGGCATCTCGGTCGCATCGAGCGTGATGCAGATGGTGTACCGCGACCACGTCATCAACCTGCTCGACACGCCGGGTCACAAGGACTTTTCGGAAGACACCTACCGCGTGCTCACCGCCGTGGACAGCGCGCTGATGGTGATCGACGCCGCCAACGGCGTGGAGGCGCAGACGCGCCGGCTGATCGAAGTCTGCCGCCAGCGCGACACGCCGATCATCACCTTCGTCAACAAGATGGACCGCGAGGTGCGCGACCCGCTGGACATCCTGGACGAAGTCGAGCGCGAACTGGGCATGCCCTGCGTGCCCATGACCTGGCCCGTGGGGCAAGGCAAGACCTTCGGCGGCATCATCAACCTGCGCACCAAGGCGATGACGGTTTTTCAGGCCGGCAGCGAAAAGCGCCCGCAGGACTTCGAGGTCATTCCGCTCACCGAGCGCGACAAGCTCATCGCGCGCTTTGGCGACGCCTTTCTGGCCGCCGAGGAAAGCATGGAGCTGGCGGTCGGCGCATCGCCCACATGGGACCCAGAGGCGTTTCTGGCCGCGAAGCAGACGCCCGTGTTCTTCGGCTCCGGCGTCAACAATTTCGGTGTGATGGAAGTGCTTGACGCGCTGGTCGACATGGCGCCCGCGCCGAGACCGCGCACCAGCTCCGCCATCGTCAATCGCCAGACGCAGGAGCAGGTGATTCAGCCCGAAGACGACACCTTTGCCGGCGTCGTCTTCAAGGTGCAGGCCAACATGGACGCCAA
>JAGOVZ010000137.1 GCA_018060485.1 Ottowia sp.
GCGGCGCAGGCGACGGGGTGCGCGCTGTAGGTGTAGCCGTGGGCAAATTCCAGCATGTAGTCCGGCCCGCCGGCGGCCATGAAGGTGTCGTAGATCGCTTTTGATGCGATCACGCCGCCCAGCGGCTGCACGCCGTTGGTGACTTGCTTGGCGAAGGTCATGATGTCGGGCACCACGCCAAACGCATCGGCCCCCGTCCTGCTGCCGCAGCGGCCAAAGCCGGTGATGACCTCGTCGAAGATCAACAGGATGTCGTGCTGGGTGCAGATTTCGCGCAAGCGCTGCAAATAGCCCACGGGCGGAATCACCACGCCGGCCGAGCCGCTGAAGGGTTCGACGATGACGGCGGCGATGTTGCTGGCGTCGTGCAGGGCGATCAGGTCGAGCAGGCGGTCGGCGAGCTGCTTGCCGCCTTCGGCCGGTTGGCCCTTGGCAAAGGTGCCCATGGGCGGCTGCGTGTGCGGCAGGTGATCGGCTTGCACGGCGGTGCCGTACAGCTTGCGGTTGCCGACCATGCCGCCCACCGAGATGCCGCCAAAGTTAACGCCGTGGTAGCCCTTCTCGCGCCCCACCAGCAGCTGCTTGCCGCCTTGGCCCTTCAGGCGCCAGTAGGCGCGGGCCATCTTCAGCGCCGTGTCGGCGGCTTCGGAGCCGCTGGCGGTGAAGAAGACGTAGTCCAGCCCGGCGGGCGTGAAGGCCTTCAGCTTGTTGGCCAGCTCGAACGACAGCGGATGGCCGAACTGGAAGCCGGGCGAATAGTCGAGCTGCGCGGCCTGCTTGCCTACCGCTTCGGCAATCTCGCGTCGGCCATGGCCGAGCCCCGTGCACCACAGGCCCGAGAGGCCGTCGAACACCTGACGCCCATCGCCGTCGGTGAAGTAGGCGCCTTGCGCCGCCACGATCATGCGCGGGTCGCGCTTGAACTGGCGGTTGGCGGTGAAGGGCATCCAGTGCGCGTCGAGCCAGGCGGCGTCCTGGCGCGGGGCGGTGTGGGCGGCGGCCGGTTGGGTGGCGGTCACGCTCATGGCTTGTCTCCTCGAAATCTGGAACCGGAATGCGGCGAATCGGTCATTGTCAAAGCAGTGCTTAATCTGTCAAATAGACCGATATTCAAGTTTGGTTGCGCATTCATGCAAGTAAAAGACGATCCGCTCCAGCCCCGCGCCCGCGCCGTGCTCGGCCAGGTCAGCGACATGGACCTGCGCCTGTTGCAGGTCTTCAAGGCGGTGGTCGAGTGTGGCGGCTTGTCGGCGGCCGAGCTGGAGCTGAACATCGGCACCAGCACCGTCAGCCGGCACATCAAGGATCTGGAAACGCGCCTGGGCCTCACGCTGTGCCGGCGCGGGCGCGCGGGCTTTGCGCTGACGGCCGAGGGCCAGCGCGTGTACGACGAGACGCTGCGCCTGCTGGCCGCGGTGGACGGCTTTCGCGCCGGGGTGGACGACATACACCAGCGCATGGGCGGCACGCTGGCGGTGGCGCTGTTCGACAAGACGGCCAGCAACCCGGCCGCGCGCATCCACGCCGCCATCGATGCCTTCACGCGCGCGGCGCCCGACGTGCAGCTGCACCTGCACGTGGGCAGCATCCCGGCCATCGAGCGCGGCGTGATGGACGGCAGCTTTGCCATCGGCGTCATCCCCGAGCACCGCGCCTCGGCCAGCCTGCGCTACGACCGGCTGTTTGGCGAGACCATGCATCTGTATTGCGGCCACGACCATGCGCTCTTCAATTCAGAGCGCCTGGCGCTGGACTGGTCAGCGCTGCGGGCCAGAAAGGACTTTGCCGGGCTGGGCTACCACTCGCCCAACATGGCGCTGGCGCACGGCCGCCGCCTGCCGCGCGCGGCCACCGCCTTCGAGCAGGAGGCGATTGCCACGCTGATCCTGTCGGGCCGCTTTGTCGGCTTTCTGCCGGATCACTACGCCGAAGCCTTCGTGCAGCGCGGCCAGATGCGCGCGGTGAATTCGGCGCTGCTGCACTATGCATGCGACTTCGTCAGCGTGCTGCGCCGCTCGCCGCAACCGTCGCGTGCGGCACAGGCGTTTCACCAGTGTCTGCTGCAGGCGCACGGGGTGAATTGAAGGAGCAGTCGAAGAACGAAAACCGTACGCGAAGGACGCAAAGGATTCGCGAAGGACGCGAAAGAACAGCCAAAAGGTTTTCTTTGAACTTTTTTGCGTCCTCTGCGAAATCTCTGCGTCCTTTTGCGTGCGGCTGTTTGATTTGCCTGTGCAAAACAAAAATCATGCTTCAGCGCTTGCGGGACAAGCGCAAGCAGCTATGAAAATCAAAGCAACGGCAACTACGGATTCGCCTGCTACCATGCCCCGCACCCGATCATGCTGCGCACCATCCACGTTCACCGCTACGTCACGCCGCTGCGCGAGGGCGGCTCGATGCCGGCCATTGTCGAAGGCGACGACGATGGTTTGTACGTGCTCAAGTTTCGCGGCGCCGGCCAGGGCGTGCGGGCGCTGATCGCGGAAATTCTGGCCGGCGGCATCGCCCGCGGGCTGGGCCTCAACGTGCCCGAGATCGTGCTGGCCGAGCTGGACGTGGAACTCGCCCGCACCGAGCCCGACCCCGAGATCCAGGACCTGATGCGCGCCAGCGGCGGCCTGAACGTGGCGCTGGACTACCTGCCCGGCTCGGCCAACTTCGACCCCGCCGCCGATCAGGTGGATGCCAACACCGCCTCGCGCATCGTCTGGTTCGACGCGCTGGTCGGCAACGTCGACCGCAGCGCGCGCAACACCAACTTGCTGGTGTGGCACGGCAAGCCGTGGCTGATCGACCACGGGGCCACGCTCACCTTTCACCACGGCTGGCAGGCGCCGGTGGCCGACGCGGGCAAGCCGTTTGCCGCCATCGCCGACCACGTGCTGCTGCCCGCCGCCAGCGCGTTGGCGCAGGTCGATGCCGAACTGGCCGCGCGCTTGACGCCCGCCGTGCTGCAAGGCGTGGTGGACCAGGTGCCCGAGTCGTTTCTCGCCTTGTCCGCGCAAGACCAGCCGGGGGGCAGTGCGCTGGCCACGGCGGCGGCGCAGCGGCAGGCGTATCTGGATTACTTCACAGCGCGCGTGGCCGACCGCGCGCGCTGGCTTGAGGGGGCCGAGCGTGCGCGCGCTTGAGCTGTACGACTACGCCGTGATCCGCGTGGTGCCGCGCGTGGAGCGCGAGGAGTTCGTCAACGCCGGCGTGATCCTGTCGTGCCAGGCCAGCGGCTTTCTGGCCGCCGCCATCGCGCTGGACGAGGCGCGACTGCAGGCGCTGGACGCCGGCGTCGATCTGCCGGCAGTGCAGCGTCACCTGGCCGCCATCGTCGCCATTTGCGAAGGCGCCCCGGGCAGCGGGCCGATCGGCCAGTTGCCGCTGCGCGCACGCTTTCACTGGCTGACGGCGCGGCGCAGCGCCATCATCCAGACCTCGCCCGTGCACACCGGCCGCTGCACCGACGGCGCCAGCGCCCTGCAGCACATCATGCGGCGCATGGTGTGGCCGCCAGAGCCGCGAAATTTGGCCAAATAAGCCGCCGGCGCTTGCCAGTCAAGCGCAAGCAGCTATCAAAACAAAAGCAACTCAGCGCGCCAGCGGCAGCCTGAAGCTGAACACCGTGCCGCTGGGCGACTGCGGCTGGTGCTGCAGCGCGCTGCCGTGCTGCTCGATCACCGTGCGGCACAAAGACAGGCCCAAGCCCATGCCCTCGGCCTTGGTGGTGAAAAACGGCGTGAACAATTCGGCCGCCACCGCTTCGCTGATGCCGCCGCCTGAGTCGGCCACGCTGAACTCGACCGACGACACAAAGCCCAGCGCCGTGACCGGCAGCGCGCGCGCCTGCAGCCGCAGCACGCGCGCGCCGGGCACCTCGTCCATCGCCTGCAGGCCGTTGCGCGCCAGGTTGAGCAGCACCTGCTCGATCATGGTCGGCTCGCACCACACGGCAGGCAATTCAGGCGGCACCTCGAGCTGCACCGTGGCGCCCAGCTTGCGCGCCTGCAATTGCACCAGCGGCAGCACGGTGTCGAACAGCGCGCGCGGCGTCACCGCCTCGCGCGCGGTGCTGCGCTGGCGCACCAGGTCGCGCACGCTGTGAATCACCTTGCCGGCGCGCCCGGCCTGCTCGGCGATGCGCGCCAGCGCGGTGCGCACATCGCCCAGCGTGGCGTGCGTATCGGCGGCCGACGCGCCCTGCAGCAGGTTGAGCGAGCCGTTGGCGTAGCTGGCGATCACGGCCAGCGGCTGGTTCAGCTCGTGGCTCATCAGCGAGGCCATCTCGCCCACCGTGGCCAGGCGCGCGCTGGCCTGCAGGCGCTCGTGGCTGGCGCGCGATGATTCCTCGGCCCGGCGCTGGGCGGTGACATCCATCACCGCGCTCATCCAGCCGGTTTGCTGGCCGCCGCTGGTGAGCAGCGGCGCCTCGAAGATCAGCACCGGAAAGCGGGTGCCGTCCTGGTGCATGAACACCGATTCCACGCCTTCGCGCGCCGACGCCTGGCCGCCGTAGCGCAGCGCCAGCCGCTCGCCGTATTCGTGCGCGCGCTCGGGCGGCCAGTAGGGCGCGGGCGCGCCACGGCCGATCAGCTCGTCGGCGCCATAGCCCACCATGGCGCAGAACGCCGGGTTGACGTAGGTGATGCGGCCTTCCAGGTCGCGCGCGCGCAGGCCGGTGACCAGCGAATCCTCCATCGCCTTGCGAAACGCGAGCGCCTCGGCCAGCTCGGCCTCGGCACGCTGGCGGCGCCGGAAGTCGCCCGCCAGCAGCGCCAGCACCGTGACCAGCGCGATCGACAAGCCGGTGACCAGCGCCGTCAGCACGTTGGGAAACACGTCGGGCAGCTGGCGCGCGCCCTCCAGCCGCAGCACCATCGGCGCGCCGGGCAAGTCCAGCACCTGCTGCGCCACGAACACGCGCGTGCCACGGCGCGGCGCGCCCAGCACCGCCAGGCGGGTGCCGTCGAGTTCGGTCAGCGCCACGCTCTGGCCGCGCGTCAGCCCGGGCGGCAGCAGCGTCAGCAGGCCCTCCAGCGTGTAGGTGGCGATGACGTAGCCCTGCACCTGCGCGCCGTTCAGGATCGGCAGGCACAGCTCCATCACCTCCTCGCCCAGCCCGCCGGGGCGCGGCACGTAGCGGCTGGGCGCGTAGGCGGCGCTGCCGCTCTTGCGCGCCAGGTTGCAGGCCAGCGCGATATCGGCCGCGGCGGCGGCTTCGCCATCCGGCGCGGCGGGCGGCAGCGGCGGAAAGAAGGCGCTGTCGGCCGCGGCTTGCAGCCGCAGCGCCGGCCCGCGCCACTGCAGGCGCAGCCACTCGCGGTGCTCGTGCAGCACGTCCGACGCCGCGCTCCACCAGCCGACCGGGTCGGCCGGCGTGGTGGCCAGGCTGTGCAAATCCTGCAGATTGCGCGCCAGCCGCTGGCGCAGCGCCTGCGCGGCATCGGCGCTGTCGCGCTCCAGATCGCGCTGCACCTGCTCGATCTCATACCCCCGCGCCAGCCACACCAGCGTCGCCAGCAGCCCCGCCACGACCAACACCAGCGCGCCCCACAGCGCCCAGCGCCGCCACGCGCCGCGCAGCGCGGCCAGCGCGCGCGGGTGCGGGTCGTGGGGTGGGCGCGTCATCGCGGGTGGGGCATGGTGTGGGCGGGCAAGGGTGGGGGCGGCTGCGGATATCGCGGCGAGCCTGGATTTTCCACGCAGACCGCGCGGCGTGGCGGGTCAGCGGCGGTTGCGTTCGGCCGCGCCGGGCGTCGACGCCGCAGCCCCGGCCTGCAGCAGCGGCCACGGGTTCAGCGCCCCTTCGGCGCCGTAAATGCCGTAGTGCAAATGCGGCGGTGTGCCCTGCGCATTGCCGGTGGTGCCGACAAGGCCGAGCAGGGTGCCGGGCTGCACCACGTCGCCCGTGGCCAGCTCGGGCGCCCAGCCGTCCAGGTGCGCGTAGTAGTGGCGCTGGCGCGCCGGGCCCAGCACCCACACCTGCTTGCCGCCGATGCCGCCTTCGCGGATCGAAGCGACGATGCCCACCGTGCTGCTGCGCACCGGCGTGCCGCGCGCGGCAAAGATGTCGGTGCCTTCATGCCGCCGCGTGCCGCCATCGCGCGGGTCGTGCCAGGTGTCGGCGATGCGGCGCGCGGCCACGCCTTGCACCGGCACCGGCAGTGCGACGGGGGCGTCCATGCGGTTGATCTGCCACAGCATGCGCGGGCGCTCCATGAAGGGCTGGTCCCACAGCCAGCCGCCGAACCACCACAGCGCCACCAGCCACAGCGCGCCGCTCAGCGCGCGCCGCAGGCGGTGGGCCCAGCGTGGCGCGGCGGGTGACCGGTGTTCAGGCATCAAAAAGGCCCTCAGCGCTTGTCCATCAAGCGCAAGAAGCTATCCAATAAATAGCGAAAAGCGCCGCCATTCAGCGCGCCGCACGCTCAAGCGCCAGCAGTGACGAGCTGGTTCTGCAGGCGCTGCTGCAGTGCCGGTTCCAGCTTGAGCTGGCGCGCCAGCTCGTTCAGGTAGGCGCGTTCCATGAAGCTTTGTTCGTCGGCCACCAGCAGGCTGGCCAGGTACATCTCGGCCGCCATTTCAGGCGTGCTGGCGGCGCGCGCGACTTCGGCGGGGTCGAGCGGCTTTTCCAGCTCGGCGTGCAGCCATTGCTGCACTTCGGCGGGCAGGCCCTGGCGCGCGTATTCGCCTTCGATCAGTTCGCGCTCGCGGGCGTCGATGTGGCCGTCGGCCTTGGCGGCCGCCACCAGCGCCTGCAGGATGGCGGCGCTGTGCGCGCTCGCCTGTGCGGCGGGCAAGCGATCCACGGTCTGTGGCGCGGGCAGGGCGGCTGGTTGGGCGCTGCCGGCCTGCTGGCGCTGGTACTCGCCGTAGGTGTTGTAGACCATCATGCCCAGCGCCGCCAGGCCGCCGTAGCTGGCCAGCTTGCGCGCTTTCTTGTTCTTGCCCAGCAGCAGGCCCAGCGCGCCGCCGGTCAGCGTGCCGCGCCCAAAGTCGCTGTTGAGGGCGCCGCCGATGCCGCTGCCACGGTT
>JAGOVZ010000138.1 GCA_018060485.1 Ottowia sp.
GTCGATGCCGCCGCCGGGGAACACGTAGGCACCGGGCGCGAAGCTGGCCGTCATCGAACGGCGCGTCATCAGCACCTCGATGCCTTGCGGGCTGTCGCGCAGCAGCAGCACGGTGGCGGCGGGGCGCAGCGGCGCCGGGTCGCGCTGAGGGTGCAGAAGTTGGCTGGGGCGGGGCATGGGCCGATTATGGGATCGGCGGGGCGCGGCGTTGTCGCTTGGAAAATACTACAAAAAAAGGAGCTGCTTGCGCTTGTCACGCAAGCGCTGGAAGGCGATTTGACATTGAAATTCGATGGTGGGAGCGGCCTAGGCCGCGATGTTGGCGCGTCGCATGTGCTGGCGCGTCATCGCGGCCAAGGCCGCTCCCACGAGGGGCGATGCCCCAGATCGACATCAGACGTTCCGATGCACCACCGGCGTCTCAGGCGCCGGGTAACCGGCCGCGCCGAAAGTCTCGACGATGGCCTTGTTGGTGTCGAAATAGACCTGCCAGTAATGGTCGGTGTGCGTATAGGGGCGCCCCGCCAGCTTGGGCCCTTCGGGTGTGAATTCGAGGATGTTGATTTCGGGCGCCGGGTTTTGCGCCGCGTTGGGGATGGCGGCGATCACCGGCGCCAGGCGCGCGATGGCGTCCATCGGGTTCACGCTGTTGGCCACCTTGGTCACGCAATCCACGCGGCGCACGGGCAGGGCGCTGTAGTTCTGGATGTTGTCGCCAAACACCTTGCCGTTGCCGACGATGGTGGTCACGTTGTCGGGCGTGACGATGGTGGTGCCGAACAGGCCCAGCTCCTTCACCGTGCCGGTCACCCGCCGGCCTGGATGAAATCACCCACCTTGTACGGCCGCAACACCTGCATGAACACGCCGGCGGCAAAGTTGCCCAGCATGCCGCTCCAGGCCGCGCCAATCGCCAGCCCGGCGCCGGCCAGCAGGGCGGCAAACGAGGTGGTGCGGATGCCGAAGATGTCCAGGATCGCCAGGATCATGAAGATGTTCAGCACGATGGCGATGATCGACTTGAGGTAATGGGCCAGCGTGGCGTCGATCTTGCCGCCGCGCTCGAAGCCCTTGCCGATCAGGCCCACGGCCAGGTTGATCAGCCAGCGGCCGATGATCCAGGCGACGATGGCCGTCAGCAGCTTGATGCCGAAATCCACGCCCTGCGTGGTGATGAAATTCCAGATGTCTTGGGTGTTGATGGTGCCCTCATCCGAGCCGTGACAAAAATGACGGCGCGACTGTGCCACGGCAAAAGCCATCCTGGGCGGCGGTTGCGCGCCGGCCGTGACTTTGGTCACGCGGATCTGGGGTTTCGGATTGCTGCACAAAAAATAGCTGCTCGGGCTTTCTGGACGGGCGCTGGAGCCGTTTTGGCTTGATTTTTTAATTGGGGTCAGATTAAAATTAATTGATATTAATTGGGGTCAGATTAAAATTAATTCATGTCCCGCCAGCCCCGCCTCACCGTCCCCGGCTACCCGCACCACATCATCCAGCGCGGCAACAATCGGCAGCCGATCTTTGTCGACGACGCCGATCGGCAGCGGCTGCTGGGCGATCTGGCCGAGCACGCGCGCAACCGCGGCGTGGCGGTGCACGCCTATGTGCTGATGAGCAACCACCTTCACCTGCTCGTCACGCCCGAGGCGGCCGACAGCGTGCCGCTGATGATGCAGGGCGTGGGGCGCGGCTACGTGCGCTATTTCAACCGCCGGCACGGGCGCAGCGGCACGCTGTGGGAAGGGCGCTACCGCAGCACGCTGATCGAGGCCGAGCGCCATCTGCTGGCCTGCATGGTCTACATCGACCTCAATCCCGTGCGCGCCGGCATGCTGGCGTCGGCAGCCGATTACCCCTGGTCGAGCCACGCGCACCTGGCCGGGCTGCGCCACGACCCGCTGCTGACCCCGCACCCGCTGTACTGGCAACTCGGCAACACGCCGTTCGCGCGCGAGCAGGCCTATGTCGATCTGGTGCGCGCGGGCCTGGCACCCGAGCAGCACGCCGCCCTGGGGCAAGCCGCGCACAGCGGTTGGGCGCTGGGTGGTGATGATTTCATCGCCGACCTGGAAAAGCGCACCGCCCGCCGGGCTTCGCGCGCCGCGCGCGGGCGGCCGGTGAAGGCCGAAGAAACTGCATCAAATTGACTGTTAGCGCTTGTCCATCCAGCGCAAATAGCTATCAAATTTGATATGTCCCCATTTAATTCTGAATAAATCAAGCAAGATTTTAATTTTGATCTGACCCCAATTAAAGTGCTTGGCATCGATGTTGCACTGCACTATGCTCGCGCTTCCCGCGATTTGACGATGAATGGATTTGAGCGATGAGCACGCCTGCTGAACAACAAGACCTGCAGCAACACGGCCTGTACGACCCGGCGCACGAGCACGACGCGTGCGGCGTCGGCTTTGTGGCGCACATCAAGGGCGAAAAAAGCCACGCAATCGTCACCCAGGCGCTCAAGATTCTGGAAAACCTCGACCACCGCGGCGCCGTGGGGGCCGACAAGCTGATGGGCGACGGCGCGGGCATCCTGATCCAGATGCCCGACAAGCTCTACCGCGAGGAGATGGCCAAGCAAGGCGTCAAGCTGCCGCCGCCCGGCGAATACGGCGTCGGCATGATCTTTTTGCCGAAGGAGCACGCGTCGCGTCTGGCTTGCGAGGAAGAGCTGGAGCGCGCCATCAAGCTCGAAGGCCAGGTGCTGCTGGGCTGGCGCGACGTGCCGGTGAACCGCGACATGCCCATGTCGCCCACCGTGCGCGCCAAGGAGCCGATCATCCGCCAGGTGTTCATTGGCCGCGGGCACGACGTGATCGTGCAGGACGCGCTGGAGCGCAAGCTGTATGTGATCCGCAAGACGGCCAGCGCCCACATCCAGGCGCTCGGCCTGCGCTACAGCAAAGAGTATTACGTGCCCTCGATGAGCAGCCGCACGGTGATCTACAAGGGGCTGCTGCTGGCCGACCAAGTTGGCACCTACTATCGTGATCTGGAAGATGAGCGCTGCGTCTCGGCACTGGGCCTGGTGCACCAGCGCTTTTCCACCAATACCTTCCCCGAATGGCCGCTGGCGCACCCGTACCGCTACGTGGCGCACAACGGAGAGATCAACACCGTCAAGGGCAACTACAACTGGATGCGCGCGCGCGAGGGCGTCATGTCCTCGCCCGTGCTGGGGGCCGACCTGAAAAAGCTGTACCCCATCAGCTTCCCCGATCAGTCCGACACCGCCACTTTCGACAACTGCATCGAACTGCTGACCATGGCCGGCTACCCGCTGGCGCAGGCGGCGATGATGATGATCCCCGAGCCGTGGGAGCAGCACACGACGATGGACGAGCGCCGCCGCGCCTTCTATGAATACCACGCGTCGATGCTGGAGCCGTGGGACGGCCCCGCCTCCATCGTGTTCACCGATGGCCGCCAGATCGGCGCCACGCTCGACCGCAACGGCCTGCGCCCGGCGCGTTATTGCGTGACGGATGACGACATCGTCATCATGGGCTCCGAATCCGGCGTGCTGCCGATTCCAGAGCACAAGATCGTGAAGAAATGGCGCCTGCAGCCCGGCAAGATGTTCCTCATCGACCTGGAACAAGGCCGCATGATCGACGACGAGGAGGTCAAGGCGAGCCTGGCCAACGCCAAGCCCTACAAGCGCTGGATCGAGGATTTGCGCATTCGCCTCGACGACGTGGTCAAGCCCGTCGCCGGCATGGACGCCGAAGAACTGCCGATTGGCGAGACCGAGCCGCAGTCCTCCGGCGTCGAGACCACGCCGCCCGCCATGCTCGACTTGCAGCAGGCCTTTGGCTACACGCAGGAAGACATCAAGTTCCTGATGAGCCCCATGGCTGTGAATGGCGAAGAAGGCATCGGCTCCATGGGCAACGACAGCCCGCTGGCCGTGCTGTCCGACCGCACCAAGCCGCTGTTCAACTACTTCAAGCAGCTGTTCGCGCAGGTGACCAACCCGCCGATCGACCCGATCCGCGAAGCCATCGTGATGAGCCTGGTCAGCTTCATCGGCCCCAAGCCCAACCTGCTCGACATCAACCAGGTCAACCCGCCCATGCGCCTGGAGGTGAGCCAGCCGGTGCTCGATGCGACTGACATGGTCAAGCTGCGCGACATTGCCAAGCACACGCAGGGCAAGTTCAGCAGTGCCGTGCTCGACATCACCTACCCGCTGGCCTGGGGGCCGGAGGGCGTCGAGGCGCGCCTGGCCAGCCTGTGCGCGCAGGCGGTGGACGCCATCAAGGGCGGCGCCAACATCCTCATCATCAGCGACAAGGGCGTGGGACGCGATCGGCTGGCGATTCCGGCGCTGCTGGCGCTCTCGGCCATCCACCAGCACCTGATCCGCGAAGGGTTGCGCACCAGCGCCGGGCTGGTAGTCGAGACCGGCAGCGCACGCGAAGTGCACCACTTTGCCGTGCTGGCCGGCTACGGCGCCGAAGCCGTGCACCCGTGGCTCGCCATGGACACACTGGCCGCCATCCACGAGGACTTGCCGGGTGACCTGAGCGCCGAGAAGGCCATCTACAACTACGTCAAGGCCATCGGCAAGGGCCTGTCCAAGATCATGTCCAAGATGGGCGTGAGCACCTACATGAGCTATTGCGGTGCCCAGCTTTTTGAAGCGATCGGCATCAACAGTGACACGATCAACAAGTACTTCACCGGCACCGCCAGCCGCGTGGAGGGCATTGGCGTGTTCGAGATCGCCGAGGAAGCTATGCGCCGCCACCAGGCCGCCTTCGGCAACGACCCGGTGTTGGCGACGATGCTGGACGCCGGTGGCGAATACGCCTGGCGCACGCGCGGCGAAGAGCACATGTGGAGCCCCGACGCCATCGCCAAGTTGCAGCACAGCACGCGCGCCAACAACTGGAACACCTACAAGGAATACGCCCAGCTCATCAACGACCAGAGCCAGCGCCAGATGACGCTGCGCGGCCTGTTTGAGTTCAAGGTCGATCCGGCCAAAGCCATTCCGGTCGATGAGGTCGAGCCGGCCAAGGAGATCGTCAAACGCTTCGCCACTGGCGCCATGTCGCTCGGCTCCATCAGCACCGAGGCGCACGCCACGCTGGCCGTTGCCATGAACCGCATCGGTGGCAAGAGCAACACGGGTGAGGGCGGCGAAGACGCGCTGCGCTACCGCAATGAGCTTAAAGGCATCCCCATCAAGCAGGGCCAGACCATGTCCGACCTGCTGGGCAACATCTTCGAGGTCGATTACCCGCTGCAAGACGGCGACAGCCTGCGCAGCAAGATCAAGCAGGTGGCCTCGGGGCGCTTTGGCGTCACTGCCGAATACCTGAGCAGCGCCGACCAGATCCAGATCAAGATGGCGCAGGGCGCCAAGCCGGGCGAGGGCGGCCAGTTGCCGGGCGGCAAGGTCAGCGACTACATCGGCAAGCTGCGCCACAGCGTGCCCGGCGTGGGCCTGATCAGCCCGCCGCCGCACCACGACATCTATTCGATCGAAGACCTGGCGCAGCTGATCCACGATCTGAAAAGTGTGGCGCCGCACAGTGACATATCCGTCAAGCTGGTCAGCGAAGTGGGCGTGGGCACCATCGCGGCGGGCGTGGCCAAGTGCAAGAGCGACCACGTGGTGATTGCAGGGCACGACGGCGGCACGGGCGCATCGCCCTGGTCGTCGATCAAGCACGCCGGCAGCCCGTGGGAAATCGGTCTGGCCGAAACGCAGCAAACCCTGGTGCTCAACCGCCTGCGCGGCCGCATCCGTGTGCAGGCCGATGGGCAGATGAAGACGGGCCGCGACGTGGCGATTGGCGCGCTGCTGGGCGCCGATGAATTCGGCTTTGCCACGGCGCCGCTGGTGGTCGAAGGCTGCATCATGATGCGCAAGTGCCACCTCAATACCTGCCCGGTGGGCGTGGCCACGCAAGACCCGGTGCTGCGCGCCAAGTTCACCGGCAAGCCCGAGCACGTGGTCAACTACTTCTTCTTCGTCGCCGAAGAAGTGCGCCAGATCATGGCGCAGCTGGGCATCCGCAAGTTCGACGATTTGATCGGCCGCAGTGACCTGCTCGACACACGCAAGGGCATCGAACACTGGAAGGCCAAAGGGCTGGACTTCAGCCGCCTGTTCGCGCAGCCGGACGTGCCCGCTGACGTGCCGCGCTTCCACGTCGAGAACCAGGACCACGGCCTCGACAAGTCGCTCGACAACCGCCTGATCGAAAAGGCGCGCCCCGCCATCGACAAGGGCGAGTCGGTCAAGATCATGGACACGGCGCGCAACGTGAATCGCTCCGTCGGCGCCATGCTGTCAGGCGCGGTGACCAAGGTGCACCCTGAAGGGCTGCCCGACGACACCATCCGCATTCAGCTCGAAGGCACGGGCGGCCAGTCGTTTGGCGCTTTCCTGTGCAACGGCATCACGCTGCAACTGATTGGCGACGCCAACGACTACACCGGCAAGGGCCTGTCGGGCGGGCGCATCGCCATCCGGCCCAGCCTGGACTTCCGCGGCAACGCGGCCGACAACATCATCGTCGGCAACACCGTGATGTACGGCGCGACGACGGGCGAGGCGTATTTCTCGGGCGTGGCCGGCGAGCGCTTCGGCGTGCGCCTGTCGGGCGCCACGGCTGTCGTCGAAGGCACAGGCGATCACGGCTGCGAATACATGACCGGCGGCACCGTGGCTGTGCTCGGCAAGACCGGCCGCAACTTCGCTGCCGGCATGTCGGGCGGCGTGGCCTACGTCTACGACGAAGACGGCCAGTTCGCCAAGCGCTGCAACCTGTCGATGGTGACGCTGGAAAAAGTGCTGCCGGCCGCCGAGCAAAAGGC
>JAGOVZ010000139.1 GCA_018060485.1 Ottowia sp.
CACGCCGGGCACCTTCTTCAGCGCCTTCTCGACGCGCGCCACGCAGCTGGCGCAGGTCATGCCGCCAATGCCCAGGTCCAGGGTTTGCTCGCTTGTATCGTTCATGGACGCAGTGTGACGCCTGACACCGTGGCAAGGTCAAGCGCTGTAGATTTTCATGGTCAAAAAATGCCGCCAGCGCACGTCAGACAAGCGCAAGCAGCTATCAATTTCATATATTCCTGTTGAGTCGCTTGACTTTGTCACCATGTGAAGGTTCATCATCACCGCATCGTCAACCCATCAGGAGCATTGTTATGAACCAGCCCTTCACCGTCACCGGCATGACCTGCGGCCATTGCGAGATGGCGGTGCGCCGTGCCGTGAAATCGGTCGATCCGCAGGCCGAAATCAAGATCGACCGCGCCGACAACCGGGTCGAGGTGCAGTCCGACCAGCCGCGCGAAGCCATTGCCGCCGCCATCCGCGAAGAAGGCTATCCAGTGGCCGAATGAGCACGTCCGCACCTGACAGCCCGGTCAACATCGGCGCCGCCGCGCGCGCCTCGGGCGTGTCGGCCAAGATGGTGCGGCACTACGAATCGCTCGGCCTGCTGGGCGACATCACGCGCACCGACAGCGGCTACCGCCAGTACAGCGCGGCCGACGTGCACACGCTGCGCTTCATCAAGCGTGCGCGCGACCTGGGCTTTTCGATGGCAGAGATCGCCGAACTGGTCAGCCTGTGGCACGACCGCGCACGCGCCAGTGCCGACGTCAAGCGCATCGCCAAGGCGCACGTGGTCGACCTTGAAAACCGCATCGGCGCCTTGCAGGACATGCGCAGCACGCTACAAAATCTGTTGCAGCACTGCCATGGCGACGACCGCCCGCAGTGCCCGATCCTGGAGCGGCTGGCCGGCGGCTCTTAAGCAAAATCCCCATACCGCCGCGCCGACTTGGTGCGACGATCAGCGCTTTGTATACAAACGTCCGCGTTCTGGCGCGGCCGGCCTGCGCGCAACGCTGTTAAGGTGACGCCAGACCGGCTCCGGACAAGGCTCACCACAAGATGTCGTCCGTCACGCTGAAGAACGTCGTCAAGCAATTTGGCGCCGTGCGCGCCGTCAACGACTTGTCGCTGGACATCCAGCACGGCGAATTTGCCGTGCTGGTGGGCTCGTCAGGCTGCGGCAAGACCACCGCGCTGCGCATGATCGCCGGGCTGGAAGAGGCGACCTCGGACGACATCATGATCGGCGACCAGCGCGTGAACGACCTGCCGCCCAAGGACCGGGACATCGCCATGGTGTTCCAGAACCACGCGCTCTACCCGCACACCTGCGCAACGTCAAGGTCAACGCGGCAGGCGATTTTGAAGAAACGGCGCATCAGTCCGACTGCGGCTCGCTCGACATGGCTGCCATCGTCAAGGCGTACCACGACACCGGCTTTACCGGCTACGTGCGGCCCGACCATGGCCGCATGATCTGGGGCGAGCAGGTCAAGGCGGGCTACGGCCTGTACGACCGCGCCTTGGGTGCCGTGTACCTGAATGGTTTGTGGGAAGCGATCGACAAATTCGCCAGTCAGCCCGCCGCCTGATGGCCCGCAGCTTTTTCATTCAACTTTACAAAGCCTCATCGCCCAGCCAAGGGCCGGATACACGCGCGGCGGACACTGCTGCCAAGCCAGCAGGGCAACCCAACCCGCTGGCCGAGCAAGACCTGTGAACCGAGTCTCTCTCTGCCATGAAAGGAGAACACCATGACTCAACATCCGAAACGCCTGTTCCTCGCCGGCCTGCTGGCGGCATCGCTGGGCAGCGTCGCCATCGCGCAGAACGCACCGCAAGCCACCGCTGCCCAGCCGGCCGCTGGTGAAGCTTCGGGCCGCGCCCGCATGGACCCGGCCCAGCGCCAGCAGCGCATGGCCGAGCACCACGCCAAGCGCCAGGCCGAACTGAAAGCCCAACTCAAGCTGACCCCGGCGCAGGAAGGCGCCTGGAACCAGTACACCTCCGCCATGCAGCCGCCGGCCAAGGGCCCGCGCATGGATCGCGCCGAGTTCGACAAGCTGACCACGCCGCAGCGCATCGACCGCATGCAGCAGCGCTCGGCCGAGCGCCAGGCGCAGATGAAGCAGCGCGGCGACGCCGTGAAGGCCTTCTACGCCCAGCTCACGCCCGAGCAGCAAAAGGTGTACGACGAGCGCGCCATGCGCGGCGGGCGCGGTGAGGGCCAGCGCGGCGGGGGTCGCCACGGCCACCACGGCATGGGCCCCGGCCCACGCTGACCTCTCTCGCAGCCACGGCGCCGCGCCCCACCCGCAACGCGCCTGCCCGCCAGCAGCCGGCTTTTGCCGCTGCTGGCTTTTTTATGTCAAAACAGCCTCTGGCGCTTGTCTAGCATGCGCAAGCAGCTATACTTTTTGAATTAACCGGTCACAGCGCCGCCGCTGGTGCGATGGCTGAATTGACCGTAAGCTGCTGCCCGTGCCCCACATCGCCCCCGCTCCCCCACCGCTGCCGCCGCGCCCTGCGCGCGGCACCCTGAAACTGCCGGGCGTGCGCCAGGTCGAGCTGACAGCGCCCCTCACCTGGCTGGCGCTCGGCTGGCGCGATGTGTGGCGCATCGGCCTGCCCAGCCTGATGCACGGCGTGGTGCTGGCGGCGTTTGGTGCGCTGCTGGTGCTCATCGCGCGTGATCGCTTCTGGCTGCTGGCGGGCGCCTTCTCCGGTTTTCTGGTGGTGGCGCCGGTGCTGGCCACCAGCCTGTACGCCTTGAGCCGCGCGCTGGAGCGCGGCGAGCCGACCGGCTGGCGCACCATCGGCCAGACCTGGACGCGCTGGCAATACTCGCGCTTTGCCGTGCACGGCGGCTACTGGAGCCTGGTGCGCTTTGGCCTCTTGCTGTCGCTGGCCGGCACCGGCTGGGTGTTGACCTCGGCCGCGCTGATCACGGCACTGGCGCCAGCGCCGGTCAACACGCCGATGGATTTCGCCCGCCACGTGGTGCTGGCGCCCGGCGGCTACCTGTTCGAGCTGTGGCTGACCATGGGCGCGCTGATGGCGGCGCCGCTGTTTGCCTCCAGCGTGGTCAGCATGCCGCTCTTGCTGGATCGCCGTGTCGACGTGCTGCAGGCCGTGCTGACCAGCTGGCAGACGGTGCTGACCAACCCCGGCGCGCTGGCGCTGTGGGCCGCGCTCATCATGGCGCTGACGGGGCTGGGCATGCTGACCGCGCTGCTGGGGCTGATCGTCGTCGTGCCCTGGCTGGGCCACGCCAGCTGGCACGCGTACCGGGCGCTGGTGGATGCCAGCAGCCTGCCCGAGCGCCTGCCGCCGGAGGGGCAGCGCTGATGTTCGGCTTCAACGAAGAGCAGATCGCCTGGTTCGGCCTCACGGTCGGCGTGGGCGCGTTCATGCTCTACATGCTGTTCATCATCGGCCACCTGGCGTGGGAATCCAAGGCCGGCAAGTTCGGCACCTTCGTGATCTTTCTCGGCCTGGCCTTCGGCATGGTGGGCTTCGTGGCCAAGGGGATCATCGAGTGGTGGATGACGAGATAAAGCTCCCCCTGTGACGCCTGCGGCGTCTTCCCCCGGAGGGGGACGGCGCCAGTGGCCGGGGGGACCCCGGCCACGGCACCCCGATGTGGCCTGCTCCGCGGCCTTTTGAGCCTTGACTTCGGATGCCTCGCCATCGTCGGACGTTCTTTCGCTTCAACTAACCCTGTGAATAACGCTGGCACAAGTGGGCACTTATCCACAGCCGCACGACAGTGGCTGAACTTGTCCCCGTTGCAGCGCGGCGGCCCCGGTTGCTTTCACACAGGCGCAGACGCCAGCCAAGTGCTTGTCGATGCTGGGCATTTGCGGCTTGTCCACAAAAACGCAGGGCACCTACTACGACTACTACTTTCTATAAAAGAAAAAGAAGACAGATAGCGCGGCCAAAACGCTGCCCAAACCCGGCTGCGCCGGCTTGTTACAGCGCCGTGCCGGCGCAGGCCTTTTTGCGCCGAGGCGACTGTTAAGATCGGCCAGCTTTTTCCGCCGCCCTTCGGCGGCGTTTACCGAGACGCTTTCGCGCCCATGTCCGTTGCCCTGGCCGGCCGCAGCCCCACCACTTTCGAGATCAAGAGCGCCAGCCTGCCGCTGCTGGCGCTGCGCCTGAAATCGGCCGATCTCGACCAATTGGCGGATGAATTGCAGGCGCAGTACGGCGAGATGCCGGACTTCTTCGAGGACGACGCCGTGGTGCTCGACCTCTGCGCCCTGCCCGAAGAAGCTGCGGATGCCAGCATCGACTTTCAGCGCCTGGGCGAGCTGCTGCACGAGCGCCGCCTGCGCCTGCTGGCGGTGCGTGGTGGCAACGCGGCGCACAGCGCCGCCGCCACCGACATCGGCCTGCTGCTCGCGCCCGATGCGCGCGTGCAGGCCCCGCCCGCACCTGCCGAGCCGGTGCCCACCGCCAAGGCGCCGGTCGATGCAGCCGCCGCGCAAAATTTGCCCGCGCCCGGCGCGCTGGTCATCGACAAGCCATTGCGCTCCGGCCAGCAGGTGTATGCGCGCGGGCGCGACCTGGTCGTGATGGCCATGGTCAATGCCGGTGCCGAGGTGATTGCCGACGGCCACATCCACGTCTATGCCCCGCTGCGCGGCCGCGCCATTGCCGGCGCGCGCGGCTGGCCCGAGGCGCGCATTCTGGCGCGCGAGATGCGGCCCGAGTTGGTGTCGATTGCCGGCGTCTACCGCGCCAGCGACGAGCCGCTGCCACCCGAAGTCTGGGGCCGCCCGGCATCCGTGCAGCTGGCCAGCTCGGAGGCGGGCGACAAACTCATCTTCACGCCGATCGCCGATTGAGGGCGATGGCGGCTTTCCAAGCAACCGATCGAACACGAGAACCAAAGGTGCTCTGACATGGCAAAAATCGTCGTAGTGACCTCCGGCAAGGGCGGCGTGGGCAAGACCACCACCAGCGCCGCGTTCGCCTCCGGCCTGGCGCTGGCCGGGCACAAGACCGCCGTCATCGACTTCGACGTCGGCCTGCGCAACCTCGACCTCATCATGGGCTGCGAGCGGCGCGTGGTGTACGACCTCATCAACGTCATCCAGGGCGAAGCCAACCTGAGCCAGGCGCTGATCAAGGACAAGCAGTGCGACAACCTGTTCGTGCTGGCTGCCAGCCAGACGCGCGACAAGGACGCGCTCACGCAGGAAGGCGTGAAGAAGGTGCTGGACGACCTGGCCGCGATGGACTTCGACTACATCGTGTGCGATTCGCCCGCCGGCATCGAAACCGGCGCGCTGATGGCCATGCACTACGCCGACGAGGCGCTGGTGGTGACCAACCCCGAGGTGAGCAGCGTGCGCGATTCCGACCGCATCCTCGGCATGCTCGGCAGCAAGACGCAGCGCGCCATCGACGGCAAGGAGCCGGTGAAGGAACACCTGCTCATCACCCGCTACAACCCGAATCGCGTGGCCGACGGCCAGATGCTGAGCCTGGAAGACATCCAGGACATCCTGCGCATCAAGCTGATCGGCGTCATCCCCGAGAGCGAAGCCGTGCTGCAGGCCAGCAACCAGGGCTTGCCCGCCGTGCACCTGAAAGGCACCGACGTGGCCGGCGCCTACAGCGACGTGGTGGAGCGCTTTCTGGGCGCCACCGACAAACCCATGCGCTACATCGAGGCCGAGAAGCCCGGCTTCTTCAAGCGCCTGTTCGGGGGGAAGTGAGCCCATGTCCTTCCTCTCCTTTTTGCTCGGCGAGAAAAAGAAGACCGCCAGCGTCGCCAAGGAGCGGCTGCAAATCATCCTGGCGCACGAGCGCGCCGGCCGCCCCGCCTTTGCGCCCGACTACCTGCCCGATCTGCAGCGCGAGCTGATCGAGGTCATCAGCAAGTACGTCAAGATCGATCCGAGGGACATCAAGGTCAACCTGGAGCGGCAGGACGATCTGGAAGTGCTGGAAGTGAAGATCGAGTTGCCGGAAAAAGCGACCCCCTGAGTCGCCTGCGGCGCCTTCCCCCTGGAAGGGGGACAACGCCGGTGCTCGGGGAAACCCCGAGCATGGCGTTCCCGCATGGCCTGCTCCGCGGCCTTTGTTCAAGGGTGAAAAGACAGTGAGCAAGCCCATCGTCCTGGTGGTGGAAGACGAGCCCGGCATCGCCGACACCATCCACTACGCGCTGGCCAGCGACGGCTTTGAGCCGCTGGGCTGCGCCAGCGGCGCCGAAGCCATTGCCGCGTTCAGCGCGCGCTGCCCAGCGCTGGCGATTCTGGATGTGGGGTTGCCGGACATGAACGGTTTTGAGCTGTTTCGCCGGCTGCAGGAGTTGCCGGGCGGGCGCGACGTGCCCATGGTGTTCCTGACTGCGCGCTCGTCCGAGATTGACCGCGTGGTGGGGCTGGAGCTGGGCGCGGACGACTACATCGCCAAGCCGTTTTCACCGCGCGAGCTGGTGGCGCGGGTGCGCACCATCCTGCGGCGCAGTGCGCGTGCGTCGTCTGTCGTTTCTGAAGAAAAAACGGCGCCAGCGCTTGTGCATCCAGCGCAACCAGCTATCAATAGTGAAGCGTTGGTGCAGGGTGCGTTGGCGCTGGACGAAGAGCGGCGGATGATTCGCTACCACGGGCAGGCGCTGGAGTTGTCGCGCTATGAATATGGGCTGCTGGCGGCGTTGATGCAGCGGCCGGGGCGCGTGTTCACGCGTGACGAGTTGCTGGAACGGGTGTGGGACGACCCGGGCGAGAGCTTTGATCGGACGGTGGATGCGCACATCAAGACGCTGCGCGCCAAGCTGCGGGCGGTGCGGGACG
>JAGOVZ010000140.1 GCA_018060485.1 Ottowia sp.
CCGCCGCAGGCCGCCAGGCCCAGCGTGGCGGCGAAAGCAGCCCAAAGCAGGTGTCGATGCATCATGATTTTTTCCTTCAAAGAATTCGTCGCTGGTCTTGTGACGGCTGGTCAGTGAGCTACCCGCAGTGCACGCGCGTGACGCGGTTGTCGGCGCCGACCACCACGTTGAGCCGGCCGACTTTGTACTCCTTGGTCACCATGCTGTCGGGCTGCAGCATGCGGGCTTCGTCGGCGCTGGCGGCGGCGCGCGCCTGCTCCAGCGTGGTGGCGCCGAACGGCTGGCCGACAAACGACTGCGCGGCTTGCGCGTCGCAGCGGTTGCGCGGCGGCTGGCCGCTCGCCACCGGTGGGGTGTCGGGTGCGGGCGGCGTGGCGCCCTGCGCGCCGCTGGCTGCCGCGCCGGAACCGCTGCACGCCGACAACGCCAGCAGGGCGCCGCAGGCCATGGGCCAAGAGATCAGGTTGAAGCGCATGAAGGATGCTCCGTAGGGTGATTGAACAGATGCTGCCGCTGCAGCACCGCTGCCTGCGTGGCGATCCTAACGGCCTTGGGATGACATCTATGCAACAGTCGCAAGCGGCTGTTACCGCGCCAGCGTCTTCAGCGCCAGCTTGATGCCCTCGCTCACCCCGACATCGGGCGGCAGGCCCTTCAGTGCGGCGGCGGCTTCCTTGTCGCTGTAGCCCAGCGCCAGCAGCGCCTGCTGGATGTCGGCCTGGGCATCGCTGGCCGGCGCCTGCGGCGCGCCCAGGTCGGCGCCAAGCTTGCCCTTGAGTTCCAGCAGCAGGCGCTCGGCCGTCTTCTTGCCGATACCGGGCACCTTGACCAGACGCGCCGCGTCCTGCGCCGTGATGGCCTGCGCCAGATCGGCCACGCCCATGCCCGACAGCACCGCCAGCGCCATGCGCGGGCCGATGCCGCTGATCTTGATCAGTTCACGAAACGCCGCGCGCTCGGCCTCGCTGCCGAAACCGTACAACAGCTGCGCGTCCTCGCGCACCACGAAGTGCGTCAGCAGCACGAGTTTCTCGCCCAGCGCCGGCAGGTTGTAGAAAGTGCTCATCGGCACCCACACCTCGTAGCCGACGCCATGGCAGTCGATCAGGATTTGCGGCGGGTTCTTCTCGGCCAACTGGCCAGCAAGGCGTCCGATCAAGGCGTGCTTTCGAGGGAGACAAGGAACGACGGCGCCAAACGCCGTGCTGTTTCAATGATAAATCACCCTCCAGCGCTTGACTGACAAGCGCGAGCAGCTTCTATTTTAATAGCAAAAGGATAGCTCAGGCCGCGCAGCAGGCCTTTCGGACGGCCGCGGAGCAGGCCGCTCGGGAACGCCGTGGGCGGGGTCCCCCCGCCCACCAGCGTTGTCCCCCTGGGGGGAAGGCGCCGAAGGCGACTCAGGGGGCTACTTGACCAACCCTCGCCGCGCCGCCTCCAGCGCCGCCTCGGCGCGCGACGACACATTGAGCTTGCGGTAGATCTGCTTCACATAATCGGCCACCGTGTGGCGCGACAGACCGAGCTGGCCGGCGATTTCGGGCAGCGTGTAGCCCTTGGCCACGCGCTGCAGGATGTCGGTTTCGCGCGCGTTAAGCGCCACCTCTTCGCCGTCGAATCGGCTCAATTCCAGGCCGCGCGGGCCGCCACTCGTGAAGTAGTTCAGCACCCGCCGCGCGATCGGCGGCGACAGCGGCGGCTCGCCCTGGGCGATGCGCCGCAGTTGCGCCACCAGGTCTTCCTGCGGCGACTCCTTCAGCAGATAGCCGAAGGCGCCAGCCTGCAGCGCGGGAAACAGGTGATCGTCGTCGTCGTGAATGGTCACCACCACCGACATGGCTTGCGGCTGGTGGGTGCGCAGGGCCTGGATCACGGCCACGCCGCTGCCGTCCGGCAATTCCAGATCGATCAGGGCCACGTCGAAGCGGCGCGCGACCGCCTCGCCCAGTCCTTCGCGGCAACGCCCCACGGCCACCACCTCGCTGTCCGGAAAGGCGATGCGGGCGGTGTCGACCAGCCAGGCGCGGATGTCCGGCAGATCCTCGACGACGAGCAATGCGTTCATAGACTGAGCATGCTAAGCAAGCCGTGGCCGCGGCGCGGCGCTGGCCCCTCTCGCGAAGCGCCCGGGCGCCAAATATGTCCGTCCGGCGTGGCCGCCAGTGCACGCAGGCCGGTCGGCGACTCAGGTTTCAGCCACCGACAAGGCGGCGTGCGGCTCCAGCGGCACGCGCATGAGCAGCATCGTTCCGCCCAGCGCCCCCACCACGAAACGGTGCGATCCGCCCAGGCGCCGCACGCGCCGTTCGATGTTGCCCAGCCCGTGGCCGACCGACACGGCCACCGCCACCTGGTCCATGCCGCGGCCGTTGTCCTCCAGCTCCAGTTGCAGCTCGGTCTCGCTCACGTTCAGCAGCACGCGGCAGTGCGTGGCGTCGCTGTGGCGAATCAGGTTGGACACGGCTTCGCGCAACACGCGCGTCAGCTGCGACGAGGTGCGCGCCGACAGCAGCCGCGGGCGCTCGGGCAATTGGGCGTCCCAGTCGACGTCGATGCCGGCGGCGGTCAGGCGCGCCACCGTTTCGGCGCGCCAGTCGGCCAGCACGTCGGTCAGTGGCGCCCGCTGGGCCTTGAGGTGGCGCACCGACAGGCGCATTTCCTCCAGCGCCTCGCGCGCCATGCGCGGCACCTCGACGTTCGAATCCGGCCGCCCGCTGGCGTGCACCAGCGACAGCAGCTTGGCGCCCAGGTCGTCGTGCAAGTCGTCCGCAATGCGCAGGCGCTCGTCCTCGGCGCCCTGCCCGTAGGCCACGCGGGTGGCCACCAGCTGCCCCACCAGGCCGCACAAGCGCTGCGCCAGGCGGCGGTCGTGCTCGTTGAAGCGGCGTCGGGCGTGCACCCGGTCGCGCAGCAGCAGCGCCGGCACGCCGGCCGTGGCGGGAATCCACAGCACCTCGCCACCCGGCAGCAGCGTGGCTCGCGCCGGGTCTGCGACGGGCTGCGGCACGGCATCGGCGTCCAGGCAGCGGCAGTTGAACAGGCGCGCCAGCAGCCCGCGCCAGGCGGCCAGGCGATCCGCCGGGCGAATCAGGCCCATCAGCAGAATTTCACCGGTCAGGTCTTCCAGGCTGGGCTGGGCGCGCTTCAGGTAAGAGCGGCTGAGCCAGCGCAACAAGGGCACGTAGAGCAGCCAGCACACCAGCAGCGCCACGATCAGCGCCACCGAATCCTCCATCACGCGCAGCGTGACGAGGCCGCGGTACAGCGCCCACAAACCCACCGCGCCCGCCAGCGCCACGAAAGCCTGTGAAGTCCAGTCGTCCAGCTCGTACGGCCGCAAGCGGCGCGTGGCCAAGGCAATGCCCAGGTTGGACACCAGCACGAAGGTATAGATCAGCGCCTGCGACGCCGGAGGCATGATGCGCCAGATGGGCAGCAGCTCCAGCAGCAGGATCAGCATGGTGGTGCCGCACAGCAGCAGCAGCGCCGTGCCCCCCACCGCGCGCAGCACCCGAGGCTGGCCACGCGCCGCCAGCCCCTGCCGCAGCAGATTGATGAGCACCAGCGCCATGAGCAGCGACTGCAGCGACCGGCTGCCCCAGTTGGGCGAAGGCAGCAGCCAGGCGGCGTCGGCCACGATCCAGGCCAGCAGGAGCGGCAGCAGCGCCACCTCCAGCCACGCAGGCCAGCGCGGCAGGCGCTTGGGGTAGCTGCCGATCAACAACGCCAAGGCCGCCAGCGAGAGCGCCGAGCTGGCGTGATTGACCACCGACAGCGCATGAAACAGCCCGCTCGGCAAGGCCAGCTCGCGGCTGCTGAACACCGCCGCCGAGTGCCCCGCCAGCATGACGAAAAAGCTGGACATCGCCGTGAACAGCGTGGTGGGCGAACTGGGGTACACGCTCACCACCCAGCCGGCGGCGCCAATCGCCAGCGCGCCGATCAGCAACTGGCCCCAGAACGACCACGGCAACCCCTCCACCAGCCGATAGGCGCGCGGCTGCAAGGTCACGCGCTCGGGCGGATGACCCGGGCGAACCACGGTGGCTTCGACCAGCGGTGCCTTCATGATGCGGGCCAGCCGATCCTGCCGCGCGTAGAAGGCTGCCCATTCGCTGTAGTTGTGCAGCAGATCGGGGTCTTCCAGCTTGTCCTGCGCGGTCAGCGTCACCGCATCGGTGCCCGGCACGCCGAGCGCCAGTACCACCATGCCCGCCTCCAGGCCCGCCGTGTCGGCACGGCCTTGCGGCACGACGCCGTGAATCCTCAAGCCCACGGGGGCGGTGGGCGCGGCGCCCGCCACCGGCCGCAAATCCCAGCCCACCGCCGGCTGCGTGATGCTCAGCACCAGGCAGACCAGGCTAGACGCCAGCGTCAGCAGCAGCGCCACGTAAAGCGCGTTGCGGCGCAGCCAGTCGACCGCCGACGCCATGGCCGACGCGCGCGGCGGTGGCACGCGGCGCCGCTCGGCCTCGGGCAGCGCCAGCGAGGCCGGGCCGCTGTCGATGGCGGCCGGCATGCTGGGGGCGACGGGGGTGACGGTACTCACGCGCGGGGCGGCTGACGATTGGGCGACAATGGCTGCGTGATTCTCCGGCATACCTTCACCCCTTTGAACAACACGCGGCTGGCCAATCTGTGCGGTCCTACCGATGAACACCTGCGCAGCATCGAAGCCGGGCTGCAAATCGGCATCGCGCACCGGCACGAGCAGTTCAAGATCGACGGCCCCAAGAAGCAGGCCGAGCGCGCGCTCACCGTGCTGCAGGCGCTCTACGAGCTGGCCGACCGCCCGATCAAGCCCGACACCGTGCAGCTGATGCTGGCCGGCGACGGCGAGCCGCTGCGCGAGGGGCCGGACGGCGCCGTCGTCCTCAACACCCGCCGCAGCGACCTGAAGGCGCGCACGCCCAACCAGAGCGTGTACCTGGACCACATCGCCAGCCACGACATCACCTTCGGCATCGGCCCCGCCGGCACCGGCAAGACGTATCTCGCCGTGGCCTGCGCGGTGGATGCACTGGAGCGCCAGAGCGTGCAGCGCATCGTGCTCACGCGCCCGGCCGTCGAGGCCGGCGAGCGCCTGGGCTTTCTGCCGGGCGACCTGACGCAAAAGGTCGACCCCTACCTGCGCCCGCTGTACGACGCGCTGTACGAGCTGATGGGCTTTGACCGCGTGCAAAAGGCCTTTGAGCGTGCGCAGCTCGAGATCGCGCCGCTGGCCTTCATGCGCGGGCGCACGCTGAACCACGCCTTCGTCATCCTCGACGAGGCGCAGAACACCACGCCCGAGCAGATGAAGATGTTTTTGACGCGCATCGGCTTTGGCAGCAAGTGCGTAGTGACCGGCGACGTGAGCCAGATCGACCTGCCCAAGGGCGCGACCAGCGGGCTGATCGATGCCGAACGCGTGCTCAAGCGCGTGAAGGGGCTGGCCTTCACGCACTTCACCAGCGCCGACGTGGTGCGGCACCCGCTGGTGGCGCGCATCGTGGACGCCTACGACGCGCAAGGGCGCCCGGCCGCACGCGCTGCGCGCTGATCAAAACTCCTGTTTTGATAGCTGTTCGCGCTTGTCAGACAAGCGCCGGGGCCTTTTTTTATGCAGAACCCGGTGCTGATGACCGTTGCGCCAGCGCCTCGGCCTGCGCGGCGGCGCGCTCGTGGCCCAACTGCCGCGCGCGCCGCGCGATGGCCTCCTGCACGCTGCCGTTGAGCGTGGCGAACGTGTCGAACTGCTCGCTGCCGATGGCGCCGCTCGACAGACGGCCGAAGGCCAGCGCCAGCAGATCGTCGGTGTCGCGCTCCACCGCCTGCAGCGCCGGCTCATCGGGCGCCTGCCGCGCGCGCCCCAGCAGACCCAGCAACTGGTCGGTAAAGCGCGCCGCGTTGCGCCGCTGGCGCGCCAGCAGGTAGCTGATCAGCGCACCCACGCCCGAGAACAGGCCCGTCAGCGCCATGGCGCCCACGTACACCAGGTCGCCGTAGCGGTCAAAAAAGCGGTTCTGGTCGCCCGAGAAATAGCCCGCCGCGCCCGGGTGCAGCGGCAGCGCGGCGGCCAGCCCCTCGCCGGTATCGGTTTGCGGCGCCTCGATCGACTTGGCCGACGGCACATCGGCCGCCAGCGCCATGCGGCTGGTGAACAGCAGCCGCGTCACGTCGTTGACCACGCTGACGGGCAACTGCATGCGCGCCACCAGCCGCTGCGTGACGGCCAGCGTGGGCAGCCCCTCGGCCGGCAGCGGCGGGTTGCCGATCAGCGCCCCGCGCGGCAGCTCGACCGCTTCCATCGCCGGGTCGCTCTCCACCAGCGCCTCGCCCTCATCAACGCCGAACACCCGCAGCTTGCTGTGGCCCACGCGGTCGGCCAGCGCCAGCAGCCGCGCCCGGCCCGCGCCCTGCAAAGGCGCCAGCGGCATGATCGCGTCCACCTGCTTGTGGTCGATGGCCGCGGCCAGCGTCTCCGGCTCCAGCGGCACCTTGGTCACCTGCGCCGGGTCGATGCCGGCCAGGCGCAGCAGGCTGTCGAGCAGCTCCAAGTTCTCCGGCGTGCCGCGCAGCACGCCCACGCGGTGGCGGCGCAGATCGGCCAGCGAATTCAGCCGCGCCTTGCCGACGACGACAAACACGACCGGCAGCTCGTGCAGCACCGCCACCGTGAGGCCCTGGCGCGGCATGACGTTGCTGCGCACCACGGCCAGGTCGACCTCGCCGGCGTCGAGCGCGCGCGCCA
>JAGOVZ010000141.1 GCA_018060485.1 Ottowia sp.
GTGCAGATGCGGTCGAGGAACCAGCGGTCGTGGCTGATGACCATCACGCTGCCGGCGAATTCGAGCAGCGCGTCTTCCAGCGCGCGCAGGGTTTCGACGTCAAGGTCGTTCGACGGCTCGTCCAGCAGCAGCACGTTGCCGCCCTGCATCAGCGTCTTGGCCAGGTGCAGGCGCCCGCGTTCACCGCCTGACAGCGTGCCAACCTTCTTCTGCTGGTCGCCGCCGTTGAAGTTGAAGCGGCCGGCATAGGCGCGGCTGGGCATCTGGAACTTGCCGACGGTGATGATGTCCAGCCCGTCAGAGATGTCTTCCCACACCGTCTTGTTGTTGGCCAGGTCGTCGCGGCTCTGGTCGACGAAGGCCATGCGCACCGTCTGGCCGACCTTGATGTCGCCCGAGTCGGGCTGCTCCTTGCCGGCGATCAGCTTGAACAGCGTCGACTTGCCGGCGCCGTTGGGGCCGATGATGCCGACGATGGCGCCGGCGGGCACCTTGAAGCTCAGGTTGTCGATCAGCAGGCGGTCGCCGAAGCTCTTGCTCACGTTGGTGAATTCGAACACTTCGGTGCCCAGGCGCTCGGCCACGGGGATGAAGATTTCCTGCGTCTCATTGCGCTTCTGGTATTCGTAGTCGCTCAGTTCTTCAAAGCGCGCCAGGCGGGCCTTGGACTTGGCCTGGCGGCCCTTGGGGTTCTGACGCGCCCACTCCAGTTCTTTCTTCATGGCCTTGGTGCGGGCGTCTTCGGTGCGCTGTTCCTGCTCCAGGCGCGCCTCTTTCTGCTCCAGCCAGGTGCTGTAGTTGCCCTTGTACGGAATGCCGTGGCCACGGTCGAGTTCCAGAATCCACTCGGCGGCGTTGTCCAGGAAGTAGCGGTCGTGGGTGATGGCGACCACGGTGCCGGAAAAGCGCTTCAAGAAGATTTCGAGCCACTCGACGGACTCAGCGTCCAGGTGGTTGGTGGGTTCGTCGAGCAGCAGCATGTCGGGCTTGCTCAAAAGCAGCTTGCACAGCGCCACGCGGCGCTTTTCGCCGCCCGAGAGCTTGCCGATGACGGCGTCCCATGGCGGCAGGCGCAGCGCGTCGGCGGCAATTTCGAGCTGGTGCTCGCTGTCGGTGCCGGCGGCGGCAATGATGGCTTCGAGCTTGCCCTGCTCTTCACTCAGGGCATCGAAGTCGGCGTCTTCCTCCGCGTAGGCGGCATAGATTTCTTCCAGCCGCGCCTTGGCGTTGTTCACTTCACCCAGCGCCAGTTCCACCTCTTGCCGCACGGTGTTCTCGGGGTTGAGCTGGGGCTCTTGCGGCAGGTAGCCGATGTCCAGGCCAGGCATGGGGATGGCCTCGCCTTCGATCTCCTTGTCGATGCCGGCCATGATCTTCAAAAGCGTGGATTTGCCCGAGCCGTTCAGGCCCAGCACGCCGATCTTGGCGCCGGGGAAGAAGCTGAGCGAAATGTCTTTCAAAATCTGCCGCTTGGGCGGCACGATCTTGCCGACGCGGTTCATGGAAAAAACGTACTGGGCCATGGATTTACTCTCAAAAAAATAGCTGCTCGCGCTTGACCTGCAAGCGCCAGAGGCCAATTTGATTCAAAAACAGGATTGGGGATGGCGGGCCATCGCGCGGCGGGGCCGCGGGCCGGTCAGGGGGGATTATCGGTGTTGGGCGCAAGCCGGCTGGCGCGCACGGGCATGCGCGCGGCGCGGCTCACGGGGCGTCGCCGTCCTGCTCGTCGTTCAGCGTCAGATCGGCCGGCGGCGGCACCAGCAGCGACTGCAGCGCCGGCGGCAGGTAGCTGCGCGTGAGCCAATCGGGCGCCGCCGGCCAGTCGGCCCAGTCGGCCGAGCGCAGCACCATGTGCAGCGCGTGCAGCCAGCGGTGCAGGCCGATGCGGCTCAAGCGCAGGCGCCGCTGCCCGGCCGGCGTGTCGAACACCAGTTCGGTCTGCGTGCCCAGAGTCATCAAGCTGAAGCGCGTGCACAGCACGGCGCCCTGCAGCCCGGGCGCGTCGTTCGCCTCGCGCCCCATCTGCAGCGCCCGGCCCTGCTCGCCCGGCTGCGGCTGGTTGAGCGAGGCGTCGTGCTCGGCCGCCGCGCGCTCGGCGGCCGGCCGCGCGTCGGCGCCGCTTGGCAGCGCGGGCGGGTCCGCTTCAAGCGCCGACACCGCCGCCTGCAGCACGGCACGCACCATGCGCCGCGTCAGCCACAGCCGCTCGGGCCAGGCGGCGCAGGCCAGCCAGATGCGGTCTTCGGCGGCGTTGTAGCCAAAGGTGGTTGAAACTGCCATGGGAGCTGAAAACTTCACTTGGACTTGGGGCATGCGATAATCACCCCGCTTGCCGCCCACCAGTATGCTGCAAGCCAGCCCTTCCGCTGGGGCGTTGCCGGCCACATCACAGGCCCGCGCCCACTTCAAGAAGAACCCGCTGCAGCCTTCACAACTGGCCGGCACCCGCCGGAACAGGCCAGCAGCTCCCCGCGCCGAGAGACCGGTGCATCCATTTGATGAACTTTGACGAACTGAACCTGGCCCCCGCCATCCTGCGCGCGGTGCAAGAGCAGGGCTACACGGCCCCCACCCCCATCCAGGCGCAAGCCATTCCCGTGGTGCTGGGTGGCCACGACCTGCTGGCCGGCGCACAGACCGGCACCGGCAAGACGGCCGGCTTCACGCTGCCCATGCTGCAGCTGCTCAGCACGCGCCCGGCAGCCAAAGCGGGCGCCATCCGCGCGCTGGTGCTGACGCCCACGCGCGAGCTGGCGGCGCAGGTCGAGGAAGCCATTCGCGCCTACGGCCAATACCTGGAGTTGACTTCCACCGTGATCTTCGGCGGCGTCGGCATGAACCCGCAGATCAACCGCATCGCGCGCGGCGTCGACATCCTGGTCGCCACGCCGGGCCGTCTGCTCGATCTGGAAGGCCAGAACCACATCGACCTCTCGCACGTCGAAATTCTGGTGCTGGACGAGGCCGACCGCATGCTCGACATGGGCTTCATCCACGACGTGAAGAAGGTGCTGGCGCTGCTGCCCAAGCACAAGCAAAGCCTGCTCTTCAGCGCCACCTTCAGCGACGAAATCCGCGAACTGGCGGGCAACCTGCTGAAGGATCCGAAGAGCGTGCAGGTCACGCCGCCCAACACCACGGTGGAGCGCATCGCGCAGGTGATCTACCCCGTGGGTCGCAACCGCAAGAAAGACGTACTGGCGCACCTGGTCGGCGAAAACGACTGGAGCCAGGTACTGGTGTTCACGCGCACCAAGTTCGGCGCCAACAAGGTGGCCGACTTTTTGAACGACAAGGGCATCAAGTCCATGGCGCTGCACGGCAACAAGAGCCAGAGCGCCCGCACCCAGGCGCTGGCCGAGTTCAAGACGGGCGATCTGCGCGCCCTGGTTGCTACCGATATTGCGGCACGCGGCATCGACATCGACGAGCTGCCGCACGTCGTCAACTACGACATTCCCAACGTGCCCGAAGACTACGTGCACCGCATCGGCCGCACCGGCCGCGCCGGCAACAGCGGCGAGGCAGTGAGCCTGGTGTGCATGGACGAGGAAGGCTTCATGCACGAGATCGAGCGCTTCACCAAGCAGCAGATTCCCGTGCGCATGCTGGACGGCTTTGGCCCCGAGGAAGGCGAGCGCGCCGAGCCCATCGCCATGGGCCGCCAGACGCTGTGGGGCGGCCTGGGCCGCCCGCCGAGCCGCGAGGTGATGGCCGCCGCCGCCAAGGCCGCGCGCCAGGAGATGATGCAACGCATCCGCGAGAACAAGGCCGGCCAGGGCCCGCGCGGTGGCGGCGCTGGTGGACGTGGCCCGCAGCCGGCGCGCAAGCCGCAGCCGCAGCGCCCGCCCGACGGCATGGCGCGTGCCGACGGCGCCGTCGAGCTGGACGCCGACGGTCTGCCGATGCAACAGCTGGGCGAGCGCACCGGCCGCAACCGCCGTCGCCGTGGGCGCGGCGGCAACGCCGGCGGCGCGCCGCAACAGAATCCGCGCGCCAACGGCCAGGGCCAGGGCCAGAACCGCCCGGCGCCACAGGCCACGCGCGACTTCGGTTTTGACGACGAAGACGACCGCGACATCGACCATCTGCCGCGCCACATCGACCCGCTGCAGACCAACCTGCACGGCCGCCGCAGCGCGCCGCGCGGCCCCAGCCATGGGGCCGTGGGCCAACCCGACCCGATGCGCACCAGCATCGATCTGATGGGCAAAGGCAAAGGCGGTGGCGGCGGTGGTCGCAGCCGCTCCGGTGGCGGTGGCGGCTACGGCGGCAACCGCAGTGGCGGCGGCGGCGGTGTTGGCAACCGCCGCGGCGGCGGAGGTTACGGGCGCTGACGTGCCTGCGCACGCTGCGCCGTCTGATGGCTTGCGCGTGCTGCTGGCCGGCGCTTCGGGCCTGATCGGGCGCGAACTGCTGCAGGCCTTGCTGGCCGATCCGCAGGTGGCCGTGGTGCACAGCCTGGGCCGCCGGCCGCTGGCCCTCGAACATCCCAAGCTGGTTCAGCACGTCGTCGACTTCGCTGCGCTGCCAGTCTTGCCGGCGCTGGATGAGGCCTACGTGGCGCTCGGCACCACCATCAAGCAGGCGGGCAGCCAGGCGGCGTTTCGCGCCGTCGATTTCGATGCGGTGGTGAACACCGCGCGCGCTGCCCACACCGCTGGCGCCCGCCGGCTGGGCATTGTCAGCGCCATGGGCGCCGACGCCGCATCGCGCGTGTTCTACAACCGCGTCAAGGGCGAGATGGAGCAAGCGGTGCGCGCCGTGGGCGTCGACACCACGGTATTCGCCCGCCCGTCGCTGCTGGAAGGCGATCGCTCCACGCTGCAACAACCGCCGCGCGCGGGCGAGCGCTGGTTGCACGTGGTCATGCGTGCGCTGCGCCCGGTCACGCCCGCCAACCTGCGCGCCATTGAAGCGCGCGACGTGGCGCTCAGTCTGATGGATGCCGCACGCACGCAAGGCCCTGGCGCGCACGTGCTGCTGTCGGGCGCACTGCAGCGCCGTTGATCACCGTTTATTGATCGGTTCGGGCGCTGGCGCTTATCAGTTAAGCGCGAGCAGCTATCTAATTTGTAGTTTCAGTCGCCTTGACCGCGGCGGCGGACAGCAGCGCCTGCAGCAGCTGGCGCGCGTGCGCCGGCAGCTCGTCAAGCGATCGCACGCACAGCGGCAAGCGGCGCCGCGCCCAAGCGTCGCGCAGCCGCACGCGCCGCAGCTTGCCGCCGGCGCGCGAGGCCACGGCCTGCGGCACGATGCCCACGCCGACGCCCAGCGCCACCATGCGGCACACCGTCTCGAAGCTGCCGACGCGCACGCGCTCGTGCAGGCGACGGCCGAGCCGCCGGGCCTGCCGATCCAGATGCGCCTGAAAGGCGCTGCCGTCCCGCAGGCCGACGAAGGGCTGGCCCACCACGTCGATCAGTGCCGCCGACTTTGGCTCGGCCAGCGCATGGCCGGCCGGCACGATCAGCACCAGCGGATCGGCGCAGAAATCAAACGCCTGCAGCCCCTCGACATCGGCCGCATCCGACACCACGCCCACATCGGCCAGGCCGGCGCGCAAGGCATCGACGATGTCGTCGCTCGCCCGCTCTTCCAGATCGACCGAGACGCCCCGATGGGCCGTGAGGAACGCACTCAGCGGCTGCGGCAGGTGCTCCGCCAGCGCCGAGCTGTTGCACAGCAGCCGCACATGGCCCTTGATGCCGGCGCCGTAGTCACCCAGTTCGCCCTGCAGTTGGTCGATTTGCCGCAGCACCAATTGCGCGTGGTGCGCCAGGGTGCGGCCGGCCGGCGTCAGTTGAACGCCACGCGGCGCACGCGACAGCAGCGGCGAGCCGAGCGAATCCTCCATGCCGCGAATGCGCTCGCTGGCCGAAGCCAGCGTCATGTGGCTGGCCGCCGCGCCGCCGGTGATGGTGCCGGCTTCCTGCACGTGCAGAAACAGGCGCAGGTCGGTGAGGTCGAAGTGCATCGCCATCTCCTTCGCTTTTTGTGAATCAGGCATGGCCTGAGGCTGGCCACGCCAATTCCGCATTGTCGGCCGATGCTGCAGAGGAAACTATGGCGCCATCCACCAGGCCAGCACCATGACCACCCTGCCCCATCTCAGTCTTTCCCTGATGCTGCTCACCACCACCGTCTTTCTGCTGGCCGGGCTGGTCAAGGGCGTGGTGGGCCTGGGTCTGCCGACGCTGGCGATGGCGCTGCTGGCGCTGGCCATGCCGCCGGCGCAGGCGGCGGCGCTGCTGATCCTGCCCTCGCTGGTGACCAACGTCTGGCAGATGCGGCCGTGGCCCACGCTGGCGCCGATGACGCGGCGCCTGTGGCCCATGCAGGCGGGCGTGGTCGCCGGCACGCTGGGCGGCGCCTGGCTGCTGGGCGCGCCGGCCGGCGCCTGGGCCATGCAGGCGCTGGGGGCGGCGCTGGTGGTGTATGGCCTGTGGGGCCTGTCGGGCGCGCGGGTGTCGCAGGTGCCGGCCGGCGCCGAGCGCGTGCTGGGCCCGCTGGTGGGCGCCGTCACCGGGCTGGTCACGGCCGCCACGGGGGTGTTCGTGATTCCGGCCGTGCCCTATCTGCAGGCGCTCGGTCTGTCGCGCGACGAGCTGGTGCAGGCCATGGGGCTGTCGTTCACCGTTTCCACCGTGGCGCTGGCGGCTGGGCTGATGCTGAACGGCCAGTGTTCGGCGGCCGCGCTGAGCGGCTCGGCGCTGATGCTGTTGCCGGC